>NZ_JBEOOZ010000002.1:0-298496 GCF_040309625.1 Psychrobacter sp. 78a-MNA-CIBAN-0178 | reverse complement strand
TGGCGTATTGATTGCATCGATACATTATTCTTTTATTTTCTTTGGCTCTGTGACTCTTTTTAATTTCGTTGACTATATGATCTTCTTTGAACCTACTGACTGTTATATGCACAGTTTTGGAATAAAGATTCATATGAGGCACTCTTATGCAAAAAACACTATTCACCAAATTGACTATCATCGTGGGGCTCTGCATTATTTTTGTCGTCGGGCTCATGATGTTTCGCACTGTCATCGCTGAACGACAATATTATGCACAATCAGTGGTGAAGGAAATCGCCCAGCAGCACGTCAATCCGCAAGAAGTCATTACCCCTTTCATCATTATTCCAACCACCATAACGCCAGAATGCTCAATAGTAGGCGATACCGATGCCGCTAAATGCAAATCCGCTTATTCATCGACGCTAACGGTCTTTGCTAATAAAACTAGCGCCACTCAAGACCTTGAAGTCAGTACGGACACCTATCGACGAGGGATTTATCATGCCACTAGCTATAACGGCGCGTTAAAATTCGATCAAAGTTATACCATAAATCAAACCCTACAACGCTTAATAGCAGATAACCAGTCGGTGAGTAACGACTCAAAAACCCTTAGCACAGCTAACAATAGTACCAATGGCAATGGCAACACAAAAACAGAAAAGACCGATATACACTGGAATGACGCTAAGTTGATTATTCCAGTTTCTGATTTGCGCGGTGTGGCAACCTTACCAACAGTAACGATCGACAAGCAAGCCATCAAAGCAACCTATCCGCAGAGTGCCATGCTTAATGGCTTAAGCTATGTTGAAGTATCGTTGCCCAACGATGTTTTGAATCGATTAACCACAACGAGCGCAAGCCAGCAAGAAAAAACAAACCTTGTGGCTGAAAATCTGAATAGCGAACCACTAAATACGCAAAGTTCTAACATACAAACGCCTATTAGCCAAAACCCAAACCATCAAGACTTAGACAGTCAGCAATCAGATAATAGTCGTCATCAAGCGCTTGATATTGTGGTGGACTTGCCTCTCTCAGGTATTAGCACCTTAAATACCGTGCCAACGGGGCAAAACTTTGAGCTATCTATGCGCAGCAATTGGCATGCCCCAAATTTTATTGGCAGAGCCTTGCCCAATGCTAAAAAATTCACCTCAAAAGGCTTTGAGGCCAAATGGCAAAATCAATATCTAACGGTCGCTAACAATCAAAATTTATCAAAGTGTGTCAGCACTGCCAATAATCAATGTATGGTAGCCAGTAGCGCCGTGCTCGATAGCGCTGACCAAGATGATGAGGCTATCACAGCAATAGAAGGCATTGTCACAGCAGAGGGTAATATCGTGTCCAATAGCGAGCGAGATGTGCGCTTAAGTAGCTTTGGAGTGAGTTTCGCGGAGCCAAATGACGTGTATTTACAAACAGAGCGCACGATGAAGTACGCACTGCTATTAATTTTGGTGTCGTTCGGTACATTTTTCTTATTTGAGGTGATCAAATCCAGCCGTATTCACCCTATCCAATACTTATTGGTCGGTTGTGCACTGCTGTGCTTTTATGTCTTGTTGCTACCGCTGGCCGAGCAAATCGTCTTTTGGCAAGCCTATGCAGTTGCTGCAAGCGCCTGTGTCGGATTGATTGGTTGGTACACTTATTATGTATTAGATGGTATCAAGCGAGCGGGCATATTTACCGCTATATTGGGAAGTCTGTATGCCGCCTTTTATGGTATTTTGACCACAGAAGACCTAAACCTGTTATTGGGTGCTATCTTCTGCTTTGTATTGCTAGCCTGCGTGATGGTCATGACCCGTAAAATCGACTGGTATAAGATTGCTTAATATAGGGTCTGTTGAACATTCAGATATTAGGACTGCTGATCGCTAAAATCGTCCCAAACCTTTTATCAAATCAGGCGTAAACCGACGATAATGTCGTGACCTTAGCTAGGTTTACAACAACGTTTGGGGTGATTTTAGTATCAGCCTTTCAGGGCAGGGCTATTTTTTGCCAATACATGGCGAAATTGTCTAACCTAGAATGACTAGGCGTCAAAAATTTCACTGCGCATTGTCTAAAAAATAGCCACTGCCAGTGCCACATTTGAATGTTCAATAGACCCTAGTCGATACTAAATAAAATAGACACACAACATTATGATGCGTGACTGCTACAAATTTTTCTTGCTTGCTGTACCTACCCAGACAGAGGCTATAACAAGTTTATATCAGTCACGCTGTATCTTTTTTATATTCACCTGATTAGAGTCGGTTCACTATAAGCTCATCTTTCATCGTCATTTTTCAATCGAATCTATTTATAGGGTATGTTTACATTTAATTTGTCAGTCAGGTTTTTTGGTATTGCACTATACTATCGTTATTACGATATAAGGCTAAAGCGATAAGCCGTAGTCATTGTCGTTATTATTATCGTTGTCATTACGACTGCCATTTATTCAAAAAGCCAATTTAACGACTGTAGGGATTATTTTGAAAGCCACGTTATATACGATTATTGCTTTAATAGCATTTGCCGCAAACTCTCTTTTTTGTAGAATGGCGTTAGCAGAAGGTTATATAGATGCATGGAACTTCACCATCATTCGCCTGCTCAGCGGTGCGCTCTGTCTGAGCATTATTATGGGCGTTTATAGCTATAATTTACGACGCAACGAGGCAACTCTTAAGCATCCCACTAGCGAGGCCATTTTAAGCGACAGAGGTAGCTGGCTCAGTAGTATAAGTTTGGTGGTTTATGCACTTTGCTTTTCAATCGCCTATGTTGAGATTGATACCGGAACTGGCGCACTGATTCTATTTTCAGCGGTTCAGCTCACCATGATTGGCTGGGGGATATATAAAAAAGAGCAATTAAGTGCCTTACAATGGCTGGCTTTTATAGTGGCAGTGGCAGGATTTGTCTATCTCATGTTGCCATCAGCGGCTGTGCCGTCAGTATTGGCAGCGACATTGATGGCCATCAGTGGCGTGGCATGGGGGATATATAGTATACGCGGTAAAGCGTGCGTGTCACCGCTACGAGCGACAGGCTTTAACTTTCTCAGGAGCCTATTTGCGATTCCGCTACTACTCACCATGAGCATGGTTTATTTAAAAAACATATCGTTAGCAACGATCAGTATCGAGGGCATCTTATTGGCTTGCGCATCGGGCGCAATTGCTTCTGGCATGGGCTACAGCGTTTGGTATATGGCAATGCCCTTACTGAAAAGTACGCAGGCGGCAGTAGTACAACTCTGCGTACCGGTATTGGCTGCCATGCTTGGTGTGGTATTTTTATCGGAGCAACTGACCATAAACTTTATCATAGCAAGCACGGTCATTTTGGGTGCGGTTTTAATATTTATTTTAAATAAAAAAACGCCAAAGACGGTAAGTTAGATCATAAAAAATTTCGACCTGTTTTAGGGTCTGTTGAACATTCAATTGATCATATCTAAACGGACTAAAAATGGCTAAATTTTGCCAAACATCGTTAAATAGCTGGTTAATATCCCGATATTATCTGCGCTATTTTCCTTGTTTGACTGCAATTTATCTCATTTTTATCACCATTTTTAAAATGAGGACACGCCCTAAAGACTATTTGTTTTTATGAAAAATAAATAGTCCCATTATTTGTAATAAAGAAAGTAAACGTTACGCTGATAAACTCGAACCACAACACGAAATAACAAAGTTTACTGTATGATATTGCTTTGTGAAATTACAAACAATCATTAACAATATTAAGGAATATTATGAAAAAACTATTAGCTGTTGCGCCTTTTGCTGTACTTCTAGCGGCCTGTGCCACTAACGCTCCAACTACAACCACAGCAAGTGGCAGTGCAAGTACAAGCAACCAAGTTCAGACACTAACGTGCGAAGACAACGGCAAAGTGACAACCGCCTATACCGCAAATGGTCAAATTGCTAACTTAAACGTCTCGCTACCTAAAGTCGGCTTAAACAATGCAAAAATATCGTTAAAGCAAGTGGTATCAGGTTCTGGTGCTCGTTATGTAAATGACACCAACCCTAAAACGACATTCGATTGGCACACCAAGGCTGATTATGGCATTATGACCATCAGCTCAGATAACGGACAGCAGTACAGCGTAAACTGTCAAGTATAATCAATAATAATAAAATGACTGACAGTATGTAATACTCGTTAAAAAACAAAAATGCCAGTAGCGCCCATAACTTACGCTACTGGCATTTTTTATGAGCGTCTATTGTGCAATATAGTCGATTCAATTTAAAAGTAGTACAAGGCAACCGAGTGCAGATGTATATTTGATACGTCAAGCGAGGTTAACGCAGTAATGCTTTTATAGTGGAATGATTCTAGTTAATTAATTGGTCTCTCTATGAATAAAGAGTCATAAACTGGCTACTGATATAAATTTTTTGTAGCATCGAAACTGCGCAGACACAGCGAGCAAGGAAAATTTATACCAGTGCCACGTTGTAATACTTGTACTCGTTTTATTTGGGACTGACTATAGGATAGCCCATGAGTGAATCAACCAGTCATAACTCGCTGTCTAACAAGCACATATGGTTGATCCCAGTGATTTGCCTGTTGGCCGGTGGCGGATTGATCGGAATTTCTACCAATCTGGCCAAGGTTGCTGGGCAAATTGGCTTATCGCCGCTCGCCTTTCTTTTTTGGTCGATTACTGGTGCAGCGCTCCTATTATTGGTCGTAACGATTGTGCGACGTGATTTGCCGCCGCTGACGCTACGTAGCTTGGAATATTATTCGGTCGCTGCCCTTGTCAGTGTCGCAGGCTCCAACCTGATTTTCTTTTCCGCCATTCCACAAGTTGGTGCAGGCTTCGTGGCCTTAATGATCGCTTTGCCCCCACTGCTCACCTATCTTGGTGCGTTATTTATGCGTATGGAGAGATTTAATATCGTGCGTGCCCTTGGCGTAGCAGCAGCACTAGGCGGTGTCGGTGTCTTAGCCATCCGTAAGTTTTCGGCCCCTGATGCTAGTATTTTTTGGATTTTACTCGCGCTTTGTGGCCCTGTTTTGCTAGCGATTGGTAATATCTATCGCACCTTGCGCTGGCCAGACGCAGCTTCTCCCAGCTCGTTGGCGCCTGGCATGCTCATTGTCGCCGCTATCTTATTAGGTCTGGTCGGTATATTGCCAAACTTCTCGCTTACGGTGCCAACGGACGCATTACTGCCGCTAGGTTTGATTGTGCTACAAGCCTTTATCTTCGCTGGGCAGTTTTTACTGCTGTTTTTATTACAAAAAACAGGCGGTCCTGTGCTATTGAGTTTATTGGGGTCAGTCGGCGCCATCGTTGGTGTGCCAGTGGCTATTTTTCTGCAAGGAGAAAGTCCACCAGAAGGTCTGTTATTAGGCGCTTCATTAATAGCCATTGGCGTGGTATTGGTCACATGGGGCGGCATAAAAATGACCGTGATTCCAGATAATACGCATTACGAGCTATGACGATAGAGATATTATGATTGGTTGCGTAATAAAATCGCTGTTTATTGTGGTGCCTCCATCTGAAAATCATATTTATTGATGACGAAAAAAACGCCAGTAACTTAAGCTATTGGCGTTTTTAAAATATAAGCACTCTACTGCATAGAGCTTATATTAGACAACGGTCACGTGCAGGCGTGCATCAACATTACCACGCGTGGCATTGGAGTATGGGCAGACTTGATGGGCTGCTTCAATCAACGTTTGCGCTTGTGCTTCGTCGATACCAGACACTTCAACGTATAAATCTATATCTAAGTTATAGCTGCCATCTTGCTTCATGCCAATACCAACTTGGGTAGAGGTTTTCGAAGCCGTGATCGGCAGTTTCATGTGTTGCGCCGTCAGGTTCAAGGCACTATCAAAACAGGCCGCATAGCCCATCGCAAAAAGCTGCTCTGGATTGACACCCTCTTTGTCTTGCTCTTGAAAAGAGACCAAGTCAAAGCCTAATGAGCCATCATCTAAGCCTGTATGTCCAGAACGACCACCGGTTGCTGTGGCGCGAGTTTTATAGAAAATTTTCATAATATATTCCTTGTTTGATGTTATTAGAAGTCATGCTTGTTTTGTTTCAATGGAGTTATTATAGGCACTCTCAGCTTAGAGTGTTAGAATAGTCCTCCAAAATTATTGCCTAATTCTATAAGCAATTATATTATTAAGCTATTCATTACATCAAACGCATACCATAAAAAACATCAAGCCGAGAAACACCAAACTTATAAACTTTCAATCAACACCCCTTTATCTAAGATAACTATTATGCAGCCAACAACGATTGTGCAACTACTTAACATACTGCCCAAGAATCAAACCATCGAGTCTGCTATTGCTGGTTTATTTTTTTACTGTGCAGATAGACCCAATAGAACCGTCAGCTATATTCAAGAGCCTAGTATTTGTATTGTGTTGCAAGGTGAGCGAGAGATCTATTTAGGAAATGATTGCCAAAGATTTGATAATAGTAATTTGATGTTTTGCCCCGTAAATATTCCTCTGAGTATGCATGTCAAACACGCCTCAGTAGACAATCCTGTCATTGTGCTGTCTATGAAGTTAGACCTTGCTATGATTAGAGAAATATTGGCCCAGATACCGCCCGCACGAAATACAGAAGAAAAGCATCTGGGTATAAAATGGCATCTGGATAACACCATACTCGCCGCTTTTGAGAGACTCATCAACTTGCTCGATTATCCAAACGATATCGAATTTTTATCTAAATTAATTCAACAAGAAATCTACTACCGACTGCTCTCAGCACAGCAAGGCAATAAATTGCGGCAGCTCGTCGTCAATGGCAGTCATACGCATCGTATCAGCCAAGCGACGGATTGGCTCAAAGCGCATTTGAGTGAACCCGTCATCATCGAAGAGCTGGCCAGTAAATGTGGTATGAGTATCTCAGGGTTTCATCAGCATTTTAAAGAAATTACCCAGTTAAGTCCGCTGCAATACCAAAAAAGCCTACGCTTGATGGCAGCGAGGCAGCTTATTCAACGTGGTGAATCACAAGTTTCGCAAGTCGCCATGCAGGTAGGCTATGAAAGCCCTAGTCAATTTAGCCGTGAATACAAGCGTTTGTTTGGAGTCAGTCCGAGCAGTGAGCTTAATTAATAACTGACGCACCTTGAGCGCTATAAAGGGTGTAGATTCATTATCTTAACCTTAACCATTATCATAATTATATAAGGAAATATCGTGCAAGAATTACGACGTTTTGAGGATTATTTATATAAGAGACCTAAGCCCACAGGTATCGACGTTGTCTGCGGATTAAAACATTTTTCTATTATCACGTATGCAGTGCCAGTACACAGATTCGAGGGAATATTTCCTGACAGGTTCAAGCTCGATACGGTCATGATAGACGGCGAAGAAAAAGGCTTGATCTCTATTGTACCCTTTATCGATGTTGATTTTACCTCTGCGGTTTATCCTTTTCCAACATTCACCATGGGACAGACCAACTATCGTATCTATATCATAGATAAAAAGACTGGTGAGCGCTGCGTATGGTTTTTGGGCACCACTTTAGATTCTTGGACATTAGCAGTACCAAGGTACTTATGGAGTTTGCCTTGGCATAGCGCGAAAATGACTTTTGATTGTCAATTTGATGACGCAACTGGCAAGTATGTAAAGTATTCGGTAAACGCTGAGTCAGAATGGGCAGCGGCGTCGGTATCGCTTGCGCAAAATACAGAGGATGATTTTTCGTTCCCAGGCTTCCCTGATACAGAATCGGCGCTTATTTATTTGACCCATCCGCTGGCAGGATTTTATCATCGCCGTGATGGTAAGCTTGGTACTTACCGGGTCTGGCATAAAAGACTTGAAGTACAGCCAGCCTCTTTGATTTCTGCCAATTTCAAGCTGTTATCAGACTTAGGCATTGTCACTCTTTCAGAGCAAAATACCCCCTATAGTGTACTTATTCAGCCTTTAAATAGGTTTACTATCTATTTACCGCCAAAAGTGATTGGTTGACCCGTTCGCTATCTGTCTGGTGTATACATTATGAAATAACACTCAGACTTTGATAACTTTTTTCTTCTAGATCAGTGTAGCTTTTGACTTCATTTTATTATTTTACGTATTCACGTCAAGGAGCCGCTTAGACGACTCAACTTCTCAATCGAATCACTCATGAAATATCCTAATCAAAAAAATAACAGTTGACTTGACCTATATATTCATAATATAACATATATAGAGTATCTATGCATTTAGGATTATCAAAACACCGTTATTTCTAGGTTAATCACAAGCATATTTCGTGAGGAGCTACTATGATTCGTTTAAGCTACACTCTCAAATGCTGGGCCTTAAGCATTGTCTTTTACTCGGTCTTTTACTTTGCCGTATTAATGACAGATCCTGATTTTGGTAAATATAACTATATGTTAGCGCTAAGCACATTGCTATTTCCCATTTCCAAGCGGGCAATTGACGTATTGAGTGACTCGTTAAGGCTCGATTTCGATATGTTCGATGGCTTCTTATCTCCCTTACTCATCAATATTACGATATGGCTGTTTACACCTTTTATCGTCTTTTTAACATTCATTGCTTTCTTGGCTTATAGCATGGGTGTGGTAAAAGGAAACCTGAATGGTTGAAACTAATAGCTAAGGTAACCTAGTGCCGCCTTAGCTGTTTCATTATAAGTACTTCTGAACAAATGGTATTTTTTAAATGTTAGAGTTCACGTGAAGTGTAATAAGCGAACTGATAAGAAACAGATCTAATGAAATTGGTGCGTTGGACGCACCCTACTCACACTACGTACAAATGCTACGAACCGTTATTTGCTTTTGATATTTACCTAGAGGACCATATTTACCCATAGAACTAATCTTGCCAACGACGCAAGTTTCAAAATATTTGTAATAGCCTTTTTGATTTATACTTTTTGAATCTTTTATTAATAACTGCTTTGGATCCGACACATAGTAAGTGATGCCATTAGAAACTAATTCATGAATCTCAAAGCTTCTTTTGTACTTACCCCGTAGCTGCACTTCTTTTTCCGTACTTTCTGGCGCAACTGCTTTCACGTCACTGTTGTTACTGGCCTGTGTTTCATCACAACCTGTGCTCATAAATATAGTTGATATAAACCCTAATATTAGCAATCTACCTTTAATCATTATTTTTTTATCCTACTAAAAAAACTAAACCAATTTATGGAATAAAATCAAAAAAACTCTGTTTTAAAAAAAGAATAGCCCTTTACTTTAATCAAATATTATCGACTAGATTAAAGGGCTATATCAGGCAATTGTCATATATTGTCAATTAGCAAGTTTTAAAACTCAAATCGAGCCTTAACTCACTTTATCCCACATCTTGCTTAGACGCTTCGGTGATACCGCCATACGGGTTTTCATCGGCTGGGCGAATAGCTGGATTCGATATTCCTCGACCATCCAGCGGTACTCGCTGATAGACTCATTGTTGGCGCGACCTGACAGTCGCTCCATATGCAAATCTAGCGCATAGACACCGTCGAGGTCGGCATCTAAGTTGTGCTCAAGGCGCTCAATGCGAACCTCCAGCGCCTCTAGATAGCGCGGATACTGCTGCCAATGGCTATAATCCATGCGATAGACGAAGTTAGCCAATTGCAAATCTTCCAACTGATCTTCGATGTCTTCGATAGATTCACCAAATATCTCCCGATCGAGCATGAGCAAACTCTGACGGATACGCTGCCAGCGGGTATAGACATTTTTAAGGGTTTTTATGACCGCTTGACCAGTCAATAAGAAGTTGCTCAACACAACTTCAAGTGTTTGCCCATACTCCTCTGGCGTGAACGGCAGCTCCTCGCTTAAGCAAACAGCGATATCATCAGCGCTCTCTGGCAAGGCGTCACTATGGTTAAACAAGACATAGTGCTCTTCGAGTGTAGCATCTAGTGTCGCATCGATAACGATAGTTTTTAGGGCTTCCATATCGCCAAGGGGCGCAAATGCCAGTTTGAATATCTTGTCTATTTGACTGGTCAGTTGTTTTTTCTTCGCGCCAAGCTTGCCTTTGATTAAAGTCAAAACGCCGATACGATGCGCCTGCAATGCAGCGTTTACATCGGTATACTGATGAATCGATACTGCCTCGCCAGCCTCGTCAGCGACCAAGGCGGCAAATTGCTTCATCACCACGCCTGCACTGTGATGGTTTTTGCTAAAGGCAAAGTGCTCAGGGAATTCGGTATGCGTGCCTTGCTGCTCATTCACGGCTTGTCTGGTTTCACTAGCATGGCGAATTTGTAGCGTATGTAGGTCGCGACCTTTTTCGATAATACGGTTTTTGTCATCGACCACACAGATTTGCGGCTGCAAATAACGATCGATACTAGAGGGATTAAAATTGTCTGCTGTCACCGACATAATGCCGCGACGATTTAAGGCTTGGCAAAGCTGCTTAAGCAAACCTTGTCCACCAGCGGGCTGCAATTCATCAAACAAGCTATCAGCGGTGTCAGGAATTGGTACGATTTGACGGCGGATATCTTTGGGTAATGACTTAAGTAATTGCAATACCAACTCAAAACGCCAACCAGGTACGCCCCATAACAGCTCGATAGCATCTAGCTGCGGTAGCGCAACGAGTGGCACGCGAATCGTCACTCCATCGTCATCGCTCGCCGGATCGAAGACATAACGTAGCGGCAGCTTTAAATCACCCAACTGCCACACTTCAGGAAAGTCACCTGTGGTCGGTGCTTGACTATTGAGCACGTCATCATCGGTGAAGAATAGATGCTTGGTATCAGTTTTTTCAACCTCAGCCCGCCAGTCTTCAAAGGCCTTGCGACTGGCGACATGCTCAGGGATTTTTTTGTCGTAGAACTGGTATAGCGTCTCTTCATCGACGAGTAAGTCACGACGGCGCAGCTTGTCTTCGATACGCTCAACATGAGCGATTTTGTCCATGTTGTGCTGCAAGAATGGCGCTTGGCGACCCAAGTTACCCGTGACCAAACCATCACGGATAAAGATTTCTCGTGACTCAACCAGATTGACTTGCTCGTAATTGGTCAGCTGCTTACTGATAATAATCAAACCAAATAAGCTGATCTGCGCGTAAGCTTTGACACGCCCCGTCTTTTTCGACCAATGCGGCTCAAAGTAGTGATATTTTAATAAATCACCTGCCGCTGAGATAATCCATTCTGGTTCAATTTTGGCAACGGTACGCATAAAGACTTGCGACGTTTCTACGACTTCAAACGCCATGACCCAAGGTGGTATCTGTTTAAATACCGTACTCGCTGGGAAGATTTTAGCTTTTTGCTGGCGCGCGGCTAGATATTCACCACGATTTTCAGTCTTGTGGGCGATGGTAGACAACAGACCTGTTAATAATGCGCGATGTAAATTGGCATACTTAACCGCTTTGATTTCTTCATCATCAATCGCCGTTGGATCGTTAGTCACGTTTTCTAACGTATCCGTAGTTTTTGCCTCTTTAACATCCGTAAGCTTGAGGTCGGTGACCATTTGCACCAACTGGCGATGGGTCTGACTCCATTCACGCACCCGCGGAAAGCTCAGATAGTTTTTCTTCGTGAATTGCTTGCGTTGATTACCAGAGAGCTTGTTGCCGTCTTCATCGGTTTCAAACAAAGCTTTCCACAGGCTTAGATAAAATAAGAAATCTGAGTCATCTTGGCGAAATTCTGCATGCTTCTGATCCGCTTGTTGACGCTTATTGGCAGGGCGCTCGCGAGGATCTTGTACAGCAAGCGCGGCAACCACGATAAGCATCTCTCGAATACAGTCAAAATCGCTACCGGCAACTAGCATACGTGCTAGCCTTGGATCGATTGGCATACGTGCCATCTTTTGACCAGTAGGCGTCAGGCTTAGATGATCGAGACCTTTTTTTGCTTTTGGCTTGTTGGTTTGAGTAGAGACAACTGCTTCGTTTTTAGCGGTGATCGCCCCTAGCTCATCAAGCAATTTATGACCGTCAGTAACCAAGCGGCTATCGGGTGGCTCAATAAACTCAAAATCATCAACGCTACCTAGACGCAGATTCGCCATCTGTAAAATAACCGACGCCAAGTTGGTACGCAGAATCTCAGGTTCCGTAAACTCAGGACGACCAGTAAAGTCCCCTTCACTATAAAGACGAATACAAACACCCGGCGCGACACGGCCACAACGACCTTTACGCTGATTGGCAGCGGCTTGTGAAATCGCCTCAATCGGGAGACGCTGTACACGTGAGCGATATGAATAGCGTGAAATCCTTGCAAACCCTAAATCAATCACGTAACGAATACCCGGTACGGTCAACGCAGTCTCAGCAACGTTGGTCGCGATAACAATACGCCGACCTCGACCTGATGGCTGAAAAATACGTTGCTGCTCTTCATATGTCTGCCGTGCAAATAATGGCAACACTTCGGTGTGCTTGGGTCCATGACGCTCTAGCACTTCTTGTAGTTCACGAATCTCGGCTTCGGTCGCGGCAAATATCAAGATATCTGCCTGATCAGCATGACCTTTGCTTTGTGCATCACCAAAGCATTCTTCTACCGCAGCCACGACCGCACGCGGCAGATTTTCTTCAAAATCATCGTAGCTGTCATCATCCGAGCTGTTTACTGGCTCATCAGTCAGCGGACGATAGCGAACTTCGACGGGGAAGCTGCGCCCTTCGACATTAAAAATCGGCGCAGGGATGTTGCGCTTCAGCTTATTATCATAACGGCTAAAGTATTCACTAAAGCGCTTGGTATCAAGCGTTGCTGAGGTAATAATGACTTTTAAATCGGGGCGTTTTGGTAGCAACTTTTTCAGATAACCCATAATAAAGTCAATGTTTAAGCTACGCTCATGCGCTTCATCAATAATAATAGTATCGTATTTACTTAAAAATCGATCATGACCCAATTCCGCCAATAAGATACCATCAGTCATAAGTTTAACGACTGACTGCGCGGTACCTTGTTCATTAAAGCGAATTTTAAAACTGACCGTATTACCAAGCTGCTCGCCCAATTCTTCAGCGATACGGTTTGCTACACTTCTAGCCGCTAGTCGCCTTGGTTGGGTATGCCCTATCTGTCCAGTAATACCACGTCCTGCTAGCATTGCCAATTTCGGCAATTGCGTTGTTTTACCTGAGCCCGTCTCCCCTGCGACGATAATGACTTGGTTATCGATAATAGCCTGAATTAAGTCATCACCACGTTGGCTAACGGGCAGATCAAGATTTAATTTAGCTGGCAAGTCCTGAGGAATACTATTGATACGCGCTTGCACGGTTTGCTGTGAGCGGGTTTTAATTTTGTCATACTGCGCACGTTTTTTAGCTAGCTCATCAACTGCTTTATTATCAGAATTGCTACTGGCTTTCTTATTCTTAGCAACAGCTGCACGCGCCAGCTCACGCTCTAAGCGACTTAGATAGTAGCTGTCTTTTGCTAGTACGGGTAAGTCAGTGGCAACTTTAGCGTGCGAAGATGTGTTATCAGTGTGTAGCGTAAGATTTGAGTCATCATTATTTGGGTTAACAGCTTTACTTGATTCATTGCTTGGCTGATTGGGGCTAAAGGCACTGGCGTTTCGTTCATTGGCGGTGTTTTCAGTAGGCATTTCTGAGACATTTTTAGAAGTATTGGACATATTTACTTAGGCTATTTATTATTTGGAAGTGGTTAGATTATGGGGGTAATTTGGGCATGATTCAAGATGGTTATAGTGCTTGGTTTGCACATTGAAATCTTTTATCAGTTTTGAGAGCCCTAGCTTTGATGGCATTGATAATGTAATAGCTATTTTGATGCCCTGGTTAAGCCATCAAGCACGCCCTAAAACTAATGAAAACGGCCTAAAAAGTAAAATTAAGCGTTACTGGTATGAATGAGCTGTCGACTAGTCGCAGCTCCCGTAAAAAAGGTCTGCAAATTTTGCAGTGGCACCCTAGGAAAAGGTAGGTGTAGCGAGAGTATTAACTTTTCAAACCCTACCATCTCATCAGCCAATGCTTGAGCAATATCAGGTTGAATCTGCGGATTGTCATAAAGATTATCAATCAACCATGTCAACTGTGGAAAACTGCCATTATCATGAATCTGATATAGGGCGGGTACTAGCTCATCAGAGATTTGGCAGCGCGTTTTGCGAATTATGCCGTTCTTAAAGTACATATTTAAAGCCATATTATGTCAACTTCCTTAAATTCTTAATACTGAGGTAACCGACGTACTCTTTATCATCGTCGGTTTTTGCAAGTGCATGACTATCATGAGCAATAGGTTCAATTAAAATCTGTACGTTTGAGATAAGATCATTAACGTTATAAATATCATCGATATCCACCGCAAATTTATCATCAATATGCGACGCGGCATCGAAAGGTGAATCTTTATCTTTAAAAGTAAATTCTTTATAAAATGCACTCTGTTTGGCTTGTTTGATAGCCTCTGCTTGAGTGGCAGCAACGATAAGTAGTTTGTAATGAAACTCTTCGAAGCTCCCCTGCTGATAGCCGCCTAAATTAATAAAGAACAGTTTTAAACCATTATTGCTATCTCTAATTGCTGATTCGACTAACTTTATCGAGTGATTACCAACCTTAGTAATAGCGCGATACGAGTCGATGTGCCATTTATTTTTGACTTCAGGCCAATGGTGATTAATATCCTCTATCAACTCGCTCACCTGATTGGCCACACCAAAAAACATGTCATGCTGCTCAATCAAACGACCTTTTGGACGACCACCAAGTTGCACCATAAATAGTGTTGGCATCTTATGCAATCCTTATTGGGTATATGGAACTTGTAATCAATTTGCTCTAAAAATTATTTAGCTGTTTTTATAGTTATAACACCCGCCCTGTCCTTAGCGCAAACGCCCAATCTTCACGACCGTTCATTGCAGCAAATTTAGCCGCAGCTTCATAATCATAAGGCACTTTGATATGCTCAACTTGCCAGCTTGTATCTTGCTTAGTACTTTGTATAGTACCTTGCTCAGCACCAACGCATTTTTTAATAAGCGCGTAACTGGCATGGGGCGAATAGGTTTGCATTTTATGCGCGATAGGCAAATTATCTTCATAGGCTGGATAACCAACGCTACCTGTATTGACTATCGTTTGCCCTGTCGATAGCGTAACGGTACGCGGGATATGAGTATGACCACAGATGATAACGGCACTTTCAATACTGTTAAGCAATGTCAGAATATCTGCGTCATCACGTACTATCGGCTGCCCTGTTTCGATATTCTCGAGCATATATACCATGTCATCGGTTGGTGACCCGTGGCATAGATATACATCTTCACTGACATGATAATCAAACGGCAAAGCTTGCATCCATTCAACCGCTGCTTTAGGTAAGTCTTCAAGGATAAAAGCCATGGTTGCGTTATCAGCAATATCCGCCGCTGTCGCTTCATAAATCTGTCTATCCTGATTACCTCGAATCGTAATGATATCGTTCTGATGCGCCATGAGAAGCGCATAGGTATCTTTAGGGGCAATAGGTCCGTATAAAATATCACCCAGATTGACAATTTGATCGATATCGCGACGTTTGATATCAGCCAACACAGCTTCAAGCGCGAAGACGTTGCTATGAATGTCGGAAACAGCGGCTATTGTCGTTATTCGTTTGTTTTTTGGATTATTCATCTATTTGTTCACCAACCAAAACCTGCTGTACTACTTTAACCGTCGCTACGGAATCCTCTTCGTGTGGTACATGTCCCAAATTATCAAATACCTTTAACTGGCTATTAGCGATATCTCGATGAAACCGTTTGGCGTTTTCTACTGGGATTAGGTCGTCTTGCGCACCCCATAAGATGAGGGTTGGTAAATCCAATTGTTTGATTTGTGCTTGATTTGCCGTGTTATCCATCTCCAGCAAGCGGCGGTTTAGCGCCAGACGGTTGCCTTGACGCAAAGTCAAATCGTAATAACGATCCACTAAAGCCTCATCGACTTTGCTGTCGTCCGCGTAGACGCTTAAGATACTTTTTTTCACAACATCACGCGGTAGCACACGGCTAAGCAGTGGAGTCAATATGGGGTATTTCGCCAGTTTAAAACCAATAGGCACCTGTTTTGGCGTTGCAGGGTAGCCAACTGCATCGATCAATATGAGTTTATTAACCCGCTCAGGATATAATGCCGCAGTACGCCACGCGATTTTACCACCCAGCGAGTTGCCTGCTAACGTCACGCGACCCACTTCTAAATGATCAAGCACATCAATGACAAACTTAGCATAATTAGCACTGTCATACTGAGTGGATTCATCGGTATAAGGGCCGGTCAAGCCAAACCCCGGCAGATCCATGCTGATGACACAATAGTCATCACTTAACTCACATGTCCAGCCCTGCCACGTATGCAAACTTGCTGAAGTGCCATGTAGTAATACGATAGTTTTAGAGCTCTCAATGGTTTTAACACTATTAAGATCAGATTCTATCTCATTTTCTACGGCATTTTTGCTCGGATAGGCTGTGCATCTTGGCGATTTGATCACATGCGCCTGCATCCCTTGCACGTCTATAAACTCACTATTGGGCAGTTGCCAGCGCTCTAGGTCGGCGACGCTTCTGTCGGCCGCCCAATAAAGTGCGATTAAAGCTATCAATAAAACAAGTAGCCCCAAAACAATAAAGACCATGATTTTCGTTAGACGTTTTGCCATTTTTATTAAATCCGTTTAATGAGAGGACGTTATTGATTATGTTATACAGTCATTAAACCTAAAAAGAAACAAAAAACCCGATGCTTGAGAGTAACTCAAACATCGGGTTTAATGGTTTTATAGTCAGATTATTATAAGGCTAAATTAAGAAAAAATACGCCCACAGCCCTACTACAAAGGTGGCGATGATATTGAGAATGATACCAGTACGTATCATCTCTGACTGCTTGATAAGCCCCGTACCAAATACAATCGCGTTTGGTGGTGTGGCGACAGGAAGCATAAAGGCACAAGAAGCACCAATACCGATGACCAATACCAACACTTCATGTGGTAAACCCATTTGCTCAGCAATAGCAGCGAATACCGGCACTAATAACGCGGCAGAGGCAGTATTAGACGCGAACTCTGTTAAGAAGATAATAAATGCCGATACCGCAATCATTACGATAATAAGTGGTGCCGAAGACAACGCATTGGCCACGGTCTCGCCCAGCACTAAGGAGGCGCCAGAAACTTTCAAAATTGTTGATAGTGCGATACCACCACCGAACAACATGAGCACACCCCAATCAGTATTGTCAGAGACTTGCTTCCACGATACAAGTCCCAAGCTCACTACCGCTGCTGCTGCAGACAATGCAATGACCGCATCGGTATCGGTGATATCAAGTGCCGCACCGATTTTTTTGGAGAATATCCAACTGAGTGCTGTCACGATAAAGACAATAATCGTCACTACCCGAGGCTTATTCCACTCAATAGGTTCCTCTTCGACAAGGACGACCGTACGATTAAGATTGGGTTTCAGGAACAAATACATCGCCCCCAGTAATAGTGGCAATAGCACTAACATCATTGGAATACCGAATTTCATCCAA
This sequence comes from Psychrobacter sp. 78a-MNA-CIBAN-0178, assembly GCF_040309625.1. Classification (NCBI taxonomy): domain Bacteria; kingdom Pseudomonadati; phylum Pseudomonadota; class Gammaproteobacteria; order Moraxellales; family Moraxellaceae; genus Psychrobacter; species Psychrobacter sp. 78a-MNA-CIBAN-0178. The sequence goes on along the minus strand of NZ_JBEOOZ010000002.1, from coordinate 280,913 downwards.
TCGATAAACGCAATATCAAGCGCTTTTGCCGCGATGGCGTTAGGCGGTGAACCAACAATCGTACCCAGACCACCCAAACTGGCAGAGTAAGCGATACCCAATAATACAAACACAAACGTACCGCGATCTTTTTCGCGGTCAACCTGCGTCAGGATACCGAGCGCAAGAGGCAGCATCATCGCAGCTGTGGCAGTGTTCGATATCCACATCGACAAAAATGCAGTGACCCCAAATATTAAAAATACAGCCGTGCCAAGCTTGCCACCTGACATGGATAGAATTTTTAGCGCAATTTTTTTGTCCAATTGCTGTACATGCAAAGCGGCAGCCAAAGCAAAACCACCAAAAAACAAGTAAATCGTTGGGTTAGCAAAACTCTGCAAGCCGATTTCGGCATCGAACTCTGGTATACCAATCAGTGCGCCAACCACCACCACTAATAGCGCAGTAATGGTCACATGTAGCGCTTCTGTCAGCCATAACACACCGATGAAGAACAGCAGGGCCAAGCCTTTATTGGCATTGATATCGAACGGCAACACGTTATAAATAATCATACTGATAATGGCAGCGATGATGACCACTATCAGCCCTTTACCTGTACCCTTTGGAAAGGTGTCGGTAAATAAATACTCATTGCCATCATCAGGAAGATGGCTGTCTAACTTTTGCTCTGACATAACATATCCTTATTGTCCTCAAAGACGTTGAAAAAACTAAAATATAAAGATAACTTTTAATCATAATTGCTAACAGCAATTTATTTCGAAACCTATTCTCTGCTATTGTAAATGACATTGAACAGAAATCATCAGCATCCCAGTGATACCTCGTTACACATCGTCACTAAACAAGCCTACACCGTACCTGTACAACAAGGTAGCTCTATCTCATACTTACTATGTGAAATAAAACCAAACGCCCATAAATATTGCATATAGCTATTTTTATTGGCAGTTAACAAAAACAAACAGGAGCACGTTATGACAGACCCAAATAAAACGGATGCAACCACGAAGATGGCACCGAAGGATATCAATCAAGATGGTCTAGATAAAAAAGACCAACAACGTACTGATGACTCTGCCTTAGATATGATGCAAGGTATGCACGAACATGAAGATCACAATCCAGAAGAAGATAAATAGTTCGGTTCGGTATAAAAAGCCATAAAATATAGTCTAAAAGCGCCTATCTTGCTGATGAGCGCTTTTTTGCTTGTGGTGGTCTCTGTTCTGGCAAATGATCTGAGGCATAGTTATAGACAAATGCCGCCGTTAGCACGATAGTGATCGGTACAAACAATGCGCCATAGCCAATTTTGGCATATAAAAACGCACCCACTACCCCGCCACCGCAAAAGCAATACCAAATAATCGCCTGAAAGCCCAATGTCGGCTTACTGATTGAACGTCCTGCTAGCCAATTACCGATAGCAGCACCCATGTCTGACGTTAGACCCGTTAGATGAGTGGTACGAATGACTGCGCCGCTATAAGTCGCCACCATCGCATTCTGTAATCCGCACGCCATGGCTGCAGCTAATTGCCCAAAGTAATCATGCTCTTTATAAAGTAGATAGCTGATCAGCAGTAACGCAGCTTCGATATATAATGCCCGCCCATAGCGCCGTCCTAACTTCAATGAGCTTTGCCCAATGACAAAACCGCTCAATATTGACCCTGCCAAAAATGATAACAACGACGCGCCTATATATAGAATACTAATGGCATCAAAATGAGCAATAGCGGCAGCAAATAGGCTCACATTACCAGTGACATGCGACACGGATAAATTGGTAAATCCCATTAATGCTGCCGTATTGAGGCAGCCCGCACTAAAGGCAAGTACAGCACCGCCCCACAATATCCACCTTGGTAATTTGGTTATCATATCTAGCACCTAAAGGCTTGTTACCAAAAAGCCCGTAGTATAACCAAAAAAGACAGCCGGTTGGCTGCCTTCTCTGTCATTACTATGATTGCACTAAAGGTTTGTCATGGTCAATGGATTTTATAAATCTCAAGAATTAGAGCATATTGAATATTCAACACACCCTGATAAAACACAATTAAAGACCTTTTAAACAATTACTGCTGTGGCTCATCAAGCATCATTAATTGCTCACTGATCGCAACAGTATTAAAACCAGCGTCAACGAACATAATCTCACCAGTGATACCTGAAGCCCAAGGCGACAGTAAAAATAAAGCCGCATTTCCCACTTCTGTTTGGCTGACATTACGCTGTAGCGGTGCAATTTTTTCGCTAATATCCAGCATTTTACGGAAAGACTTAATACCACTGGCAGCAAGCGTGCGGATAGGACCTGCAGAAATAGCATTGACGCGGATACCTTCGCCGCCCATAGAGGTCGCTAGATAGCGAACGCTGGCTTCAAGACTGGCTTTTGCCATACCCATGACGTTGTAATTTGGCAATACCGAAATACTACCTTCATAAGTCAAGGTCAGCATTGAGCCGTGACGCATGGCCAAAAGCTCTCGTGCTGCTTTGGCTAGCGCGACGAAACTATAGCTGGAGATATCATGCGCAATATGGCTGCCTTCACGCGTTGTGGCGCTAACAAAATCACCATCGAGTTGATCCATCGGGGCAAAGCCGATCGCATGTACCACACCATCGATACCGTCGCCCCAATGTGCGGTGACTTGCTCAAAACACGCCGCGATAGACTCATCAGAAGCCACATCACACTCTAATACCAAGTCCGCTTCGAACTTCTCCGCAGCCATATCAACGCGTTTCTTAATCTTATCATTAGGATAAGTTAAGATGAGTGACGCGCCTTCGCGATGCAACGCCTCTGCGATAGCCCAAGCAATAGAGAGCTTGCTGGCAATACCAGTGACGACGAACCGTTGTCCTTGCAGTAGCATAATATTTCCTTTTGAGTCGATCAACGTTATTTATTTAGTTTGTTTTAATAAGATAATAACCATGAATAAAAAAGATAGATATAAAGATGACTTATTATACACGAAATAATTTAAGTATACAGTCGTAAACTGTTTTGAGTGTTCAATGAGTGACTATATTGATTAAACACTTAACTACTGCCACAGCGGTATGAAGTTGAGCAGATTTAAAGTATAATCACAGCCCTCCCAGCTTGCACAATTTTTATAAAAATCCTTTATAACCGTTGTTTATAAACAAGGATTTAGCGTTAAGCTACACCCACATTTTGGATGGCTGCCAAACTTATGAGTAACACCCCTATCGTCTCCTCAGATTATCAAGAAAGTATTGTATCCTATCGTCAACTGATTGAATCAACTGGCGAAGACTTAGATCGTCCTGGATTGCTAGATACGCCCATTCGAGCGGCGAAAGCATTTGCTCATTTAACCCAAGGCTATCATCAAAGCTTGGATGAAGTGGTCAATGACGCGGTATTCCCGTCGACCAATCGCGAATTGGTTTTAGTACAAAATATTGAGTTTTATTCGTTATGTGAGCACCATATGCTCCCCTTTCATGGGGTGGCACATATCGGTTATCTGCCGAATGGACAAGTCTTAGGGCTGTCAAAGTTTGCACGTATCGTCGATATGTTTGCTCGCCGTTTGCAAATTCAAGAAAACCTGAGTGAGCAAGTGGCACAGACCATCATGGACGTGACGGGCTGCCGTGGTGTAGCTGTGGTAATGGATGCATCACATATGTGTATGATGATGCGCGGTGTCAATAAGCAGCATTCGACCACACGCAGCACAGCAATGCTTGGTGAATATGTGCATGATAACCAAGCACGCAACGAGTTTTTAAATGCCGTACCTAAGCGTCAACCGGCATTTTAAAATGGTATTCTATAGTGAGTGAAAAGTAATATCGAACCATCATGCACTGCTGCTATCAATCTTCTTGCTTGCTGTGCCTGCGTAGACAGAGGCTACAAAAAAACGATAGCAGCAATACCGTCGCGTTTTTAGGATGTTTTGACTATAGAACAAAAAAAGGACACTCATCAAGTGTCCTTTTTTTATGCAATTCAGATATGTTTAAAACAGAGATACTGTGCCGTGTTGAGCAAATCCTAACTCACTGATTTTACGGCATCAATCCAGTTGCCATAACCTGCTTCTTCCATCTTCGCTAATGGAATAAAACGCATTGCGGCTGAATTCATGCAATAGCGTTTGCCCGTTGGCGCTGGACCATCATCAAATACGTGACCCACGTGCGAATCAGCGTAGCGGCTGCGGATTTCGGTACGGGTTGAAAAAATACCACGATCTTCTTTTTCGACGACCACGTCGGCACTCAACGGACGGATGAAGCTAGGCCAGCCTGTACCAGACTTGAATTGGTCACGAGAAGAATATAGCGGCTCGCCCGATATCACATCGACGTAAAGCCCCGGCGCTTTATTGTCCCAATAAGCATTATCAAAGGCGCGCTCGGTACCTTCTTTTTGAGTAACTTTATATTGAATGTCACTCAGCGACTTTTTCAGTGTTTCCTGTGTTGGCTTCACGAATGTTTTTGGGTTGAAGCCTGCGCTTGCTTTGGTAGTTGCTGCTTCATTTAAAGCTGCCTGTTTAGAGCTGGCCGCAGTCGGTTTAAACTGGTTAAAATCTAGCTCATAGTCTTTGCCATAGACGCTTTCGATAAATTGATAGCGACCAGAGTTGAAGGTATAAGCCTTATAGCGTAGCGGGTTTTTTTTATAATAATCCTGATGATACTCTTCTGCTGGATAAAAAGTGCTCGCAGGTACAATCTCAATCACCACTGGCTTGGCATATACCCCAGAGTCCTGCAATGATTGCTTGGCAGTTTCTGCTATCTGTTTTTCTTGCGCATTATTATAAAAAATAGCGGGGCGATACTGCGTACCTCGATCCACATACTGACCTTTATTATCAGTGGGATCAGCAATGCGCCATAACGCCTGTACGATACCGTTATAGGTAATCTGTGTAGGGTCATAATATACTTGCGCCGCTTCCGTATGACCCGTACCACCTGCTGATACTTGTTTATAAGTTGGGTTTTCGACATTACCACCTGTATAGCCAGACACCACTTCTATGACCCCAGGGATTTTCTCATAGCCTGCTTCCACGCACCAAAAACACCCACCAGCGACCGTTGCTACTGCCAGTCCTGGAGTCGTCGGCGCATAAGGATTGGCAGCATTTACATCCTTCACAGCGGTGTTGGTTTCGGTAGAAGCACAACCTGCGTACAACGCACTGCTTGCCACGATCACTAATCCGATAATTTTAGACGGCAATATACGATTCATAACTATTTCCTAAAAGAATTTTCGTGTAACTATAGTGACCCCTTGGTGTCACCACAATATTCCTATATTGTTATATATATAAAACGAGTTCAATTGTTTCTAATAAAAAAAGCTTATTATCCTATGATAATAAGCTTTTTTAGTTTATCAGCGACATGATTAAATAGATAAAATAATCTATGCTGCTATGCTGCTATGCTGCTATGCTGCTATGCTGCATTGTCACTATTTTTATCTTTACCAGCAAGAGCTTCACTTTCTTGCATAATCTTGGTCAAGATTTCCTTGATACCAGACGCTGGCATATAAGTCGGCACTGCATAGGTATCACTGACTTCTTTAGCAGCGGCTTTAGCGATACTGTCAAAGTCACTGCTTTTCATACCTTTGACGGTTGGATCAATATTTAAGCTTTTGATCAGCTCTCGTACTTGGGCGATTAAGTCATCTGCTATCTGACCATTGCTACTACTCGCTTGATCGTGCTTGACCATGCCCGTTTTTCTTGCCAATGTTGCCAGTCGTTTTTCACTTGCTTTACGATTTAAGTCCAATACATAAGGCAAGACGATGGCATTCGCACGACCATGAGGAATACTATAATACGCGCCTAATTGATGAGCGATAGCATGAACATAACCTAGACCAGCTTTATTAAAGGCAATACCACCGTAGTGAGCCGCAATACCCATCGCTTCACGGGCTTTTAAATCGCCACCATTTTTATAAGCCAGTGGTAGATATTGCATGACAGACTTGACAGCGGAAGCCGCATAATAGTCAGTCTCTACACTTGCGTTTACGCTCATCCACGCTTCTAGCGCATGGGTCAATACATCAATACCGGTATCGGCTGTGATGTGCGCGGGCATACCTTTCATAATAACCGGATCGATGGCCGCTGCTAATGGCACCATTCTTGGATCAATAGATAAGGCCTTTTGATGAGTTTTATCATCTGACACCACTGCACCGAGCGTTGCCTCTGATCCTGTACCAGCCGTAGTAGGAATACAATATAGCGGCGTAGAAGGTTTTCTGGCTTTTAGAATCCCGATAAGTTGTCTAGGTTTGCAATTATTGCCTTGCGACATCGCAATCATCTTAGCCGCGTCGATGACTGAACCGCCGCCGATAGCCAGTATAGAGTCGCACTTAGCATCGATAGATTTGCGCAGGCCTTCTTCTATGACCTTAAAAGTAGGGTCTGGTGTCACACCATCATAGAGCTGATAGCGGATGTTTTTACTATCTAGATAGTCGGTCACTTTGGCAGGTATACCAAGCTTATTCAATACGGCATCAGTGACGATAAATACATTGCTACTACCTTCGTTAATGAGCATATCACATAACTCATCACAGGCAGTCTCACCAACGAATAGCATCGGTCTTCTGATAGGCACTACGTAAGAAAAGGCTTTTAATACTTTGGCACGCGTCTTGGCAACTGCCAAATAACCAACATGCTGTAATGGATTGTTATTTACTAACTTAGAAAGACTGCTTTGTTTTTTGCTGGGCATAAAAAATCCTTTTTTAATAATGCTTTTAATAGCAGTTATAACTGTGTTGATTCCACCAACTAGGGCGTGTCTCAATTCAAACGATAGTCATCTAAATGGACTAAAAATGAGGACATGCCTTGGGAGCGAAGCCAAAACAGGTAAATACATAAGTAAAATATATATCGATAGAGTAGACTCATGTCCAAATTTATTGTACCACTGCATTTTTTAGGATGTCGTGATTATTATGAACTGCTATGTTCTGATTTTTTAGAAGGTTTTATCGAATCGTCCAATAGCAGCAGTATTCATAAATAAGGCAACCTTAATTCTCTTCTTTGACCAGCCACTGGTTATTGTCTTGCCCAAAATACCAAATCATCACCACAGGTGCCAAGATACTCAGCCAAATGCCATAGGTGATTGGCAATCCCTGCGTGACCGCTATATAGCTCAGTCCAATGATGGTCAGTGCAAGGAGCATCGCAATAACATTATGGCTCGATCTACGGCACATCAATTCTCGTAAGATGGTCAGCGTCAATAAAAATACCACCAACATACTCATTAGCATGCCCATTGCATAAGGTTCTGAGATGATTTTTTTGGCGCTATCACCCGTTTCACCGGCGACGGATTCGGTAACCAGATTCAGCATACTACCCAAACCTGCTAAGGCAGCAAAGATAAAAAAGTGCCCATAACCAAATAAAAACAAGTCATGACGTCGGCGCTCTTTATTTAAAATGGTATCAAATGGCACGATAAAATACAGCCACCATAAAGAAAACACGAGAGCGACTAAGCTTGAGCCGAGTAACAGGATGCTACTCGCAGCCGAGGTAGAGTTAACCAAAAAATATTGAATACTGTTACTAACCCCTACCACACCCTCGCCCAATACGATAATGGTCAAGAGTCCATAACGCTCAGCAATGTGTCCAGGGTGCCAGTTATCAAACTGCTCTGAACGTGCCCATACTGGCATGAGTAGTTCTGCTGCTATGAACAGAAACAAGGCGGGCGTTTGTAACGCGGATGGTAAAAACAACCAGATAATCCACAACGCCTGTAAAGTTAACAGACCGACCATACTGCGCCCAGCGACTTTTTTATGACCTGGAACTTATCGATAGACACGCCACCATTGACTACAGCTTGCTAGCCGCATGATGGCATAACCCGTCACCCCAATCTAAGTCAGCCCTTGCTCATAAAACTGATGGATGTTGGCGGCTATCATGAGAGAGCCAAACATCTGAAACATGACTGAGATGCGATAAAACCAGTCGTCAGGGTCATAGCCTGACGCAAACCACGTAAAGCTGGTCCACGCATTCCACAAGATAAAAAATGCCACAGTAAAGGTCAAAAAACCTGAAAAATCGTGCTCACTCAAGCGATTATAAAAACCATTGGCAGCGGCGGCGACAGCAATGACATAAACCAAGTCAAATAGCAGCTCAAGCGTGGTTGACGGTCGATTTGGCTCGTTAGGGTTTCGGGCTTGGATAGGTTTTATTTTGAGCCTGCCGATCATGTAGAGTGTTCCACTTATTTCAAAATTAGTGCAGCCACATGATTATGTAATTACGTAGCTATTCATTTCTGACGGTTGATCTTTTAATAGGGTCTGTTGAACATTCAAATATTAGGACTGCTGATCGCTAAAATCGTCCCAAACCTTTTATCAAATCAGGCGTAAACCGATGATAATGTCGAGACCTTAGCTAGGTTTACAACAACGTTTGGGGTGGTTTTAGCATCAGCCTTTTAGGGCAGTAGCTATTTTTTGCCAATACATGGCGAAATTGTCTAACCTAGAATGACTAGGCATCAAAAATTTCACTGCGCATTGTCTAAAAAATAGCTACTGCCAGTGCCACATTTGAATGTTCAACAGACCCTAGGCTATAGCACACTTGCCTGCAATAACTGCTGAGCATATGAATGCTCTGGGTTATTGAAAACCTCTTCAGTACGACCATACTCAATACACCTACCTTCTTTTAGCACCATAATATGCTGACATAAGGCGCGGACTACTTTTAAATCATGACTGATAAATACATAACTGATTTGCAGTTTTTCCTGAATTTCACGTAGCAAGCTGACCACAGTGACTTGTGTAGTGCTATCAAGTGCAGAAGTTGGCTCATCCAGTATCAATAAACTTGGCTGCATAATGAGTGCGCGCGCCAGCGCCACGCGTTGACGCTGACCACCTGATAGCTCATGTGGATAACGCTGCGCAAACGCTAACGGTAAGTGCACAGTAGCAAGACTATCCATTACTGCTTGCTGGCGGGATGTTTTATCAACGCCTTGTACTAATAGCCCTTCTTCTACTATCTGCATGACCGTCATACGCGGGTTAATACTGGCAAAGGGGTCTTGAAATACCATTTGAATCTGCGAGCGAAAGGTACGCAGATCGCGTTTTGATAATGCCGAGATATCTTGTCCATTGACCATTATCTGGCCACCAACACGCGCTTGATTGCTGAGTAATTGACTTAGCGCAAGGGCAATCGTGGTTTTCCCAGAGCCTGACTCACCAATGATACCCAGTGCCTGCCCTTTGTGTAGGATCATATCGACATTTTTTACCGCATCAAACCAGCGTTTGGTACCGCCAAATAGACTTTTCTCTACAGGAAACTGCACTTGTAGGTTACTGACTTGCAATACGGTTGGTTGCTCACTGCTATCAGCGAATAAACTTAGCGCCTGCCCAAAGTCTTGCTTAATAAGTGTGCGAGTATAGTCGGCTTTAGGCTGACTAAACACATCTGCAGTTTTCCCCTGCTCAATAGTGTGCCCTTGACGCATAACGATGACTTCATCACTGTAGCGTCTAACCAAATTGAGATCATGGCTGATTAATACCATCGCCATATTGTGCTGACGCTTAAGGTCATCTAACAGGGCGAGAATTTCATGTTGCAAGGTCACATCAAGCGCGGTGGTTGGCTCATCAGCGATTAAAATATCAGGCTGCTGCGCCAATGCCATGGCAATCATTACCCGCTGACGTTGACCACCCGATAGCTCATGCGGATAGCGATTCAGTTTATCAGCAGGGTCAGTAATATTGACATCGTCTAGCAAAGCGATGCTTCTTTCGCGCCATTGCTTTTTGGGTACACCGCTGAGACGCAGAGACTCTGCGATTTGCTTAGCAACCGTATGTAATGGATTGAGCGCCGTCATCGGCTCTTGAAACACCATACCGATGCGTTGACCACGGATAGAGCGTAGCGCAGCATCACCTGTTTTGTGATTGCTTATCGGCAATGTAGCCATTCCTGTCGCATCTGCTAACTGCACTTCACCAGTAACGGTCAAACTATCGGGTAACAAGCCCAACAGCGCGAGACTGGCAATCGATTTGCCAGAGCCCGACTCACCAACGATGGCTAGCGTTTGCCCTTGCCTAAGCTCATACGTTAGTTTATCGACTAAAGCATTACCTGCATTGGTGGCGATGCTAAGCTTATCCACTGTCAGCATGAGCTTATTCTGTGCTTTGCTATGACTGTTATTTAAACGATTATTTTGCTCAGTAGCAGTTATCATATTAGCGTTTATCATCTTATCAGTTGTCATATCAGGAACGCCTCGGATCAAAGGCATCACGCAGCGCTTCGCCAACGAAAATGAGCAATGATAAAATAAAGGTTAAGCTGAAAAATCCAGATAAGGCCAGCCAAGGGGCATCGAGGTTGTTTTTCCCTTGCACCATCAACTCACCAAGCGATGGTGACCCAGGCGGTAAACCATACCCTAAGAAGTCTAGCGCTGTTAAAGCAATGATATTAGCGGTTAGGATAAACGGCAGTTGTGACAAGCTTGAGGCCAACGCATTAGGCAAGATATGTCTGAGCATGATTTGACTGTCCGATACCCCAAGGTTGCGAGCGGCACGGACATAATCAAAATTACGCGCTCGTAAAAACTCTGCCCGTACCAAACCGACCAGCCCCATCCAACCAAATAACAGCATCATCGCAAACAGCATAAAGATACTAGGGCTAAACAAGCTGACCAAAATAATAATCATAAATAGCTGCGGCATACCGCCCCATACCTCCATGAAGCGCTGCCCTGCCAAATCTACCCAGCCACCGTAATACCCTTGTATCGCACCAACGATAATACCAATAAGCGCGCCTGCTAGCGTCAGTGCCAGACCGAACAGCAACGATACCCGCATGCCGTAAAGTATCCGCGCCAGCACATCACGACCCAAATCATCTGTCCCAAGCCAGTTTTGGCTATTGGGTGCGGCTGGATATGGAATCCCTAGCTCAACGTTCGGTGTCTGGTCTGCAAAGGGAATGAGCGGCATCACATAGTAACCCTGATCATTAATCAGCGTTTGCACAGCAGGATCTTTGTAATTAGTTTCAGTCTCGAACACACCGCCAAAAGTTGTTTCAGGATAGGCTTTTAATACGGGGAAATAATAGTTACTTTCATACTGCACCAGCAGCGGCTTGTCATTAGCAATCACATTGGCTGCCATACAAATGACAAATATTATCGCAAAAACAAACAGCGATATCACGCCGAGACGATTGCGGCGAAAACGATTAAGGCGTGCCTGCCAAATAGGATTTAGGCGGCGTTTTTTTTCTGGGACAATGGAAGATGTGTTTGAGGGTACAGAAGATAATGGATGACTTGACATTAGCGCCCCTCAAAATCAATACGCGGATCAATTAAGTGATAACTTAAATCACTGATTAACTGTAATAACAGCCCGAGCAAAGTAAAGATAAACAGCGTACCAAATATCACCGGATAATCACGCTGCTGAATGGCTTCGAAACCCAACAACCCCAAACCATCAAGTTTAAAGATAATCTCAATCAAAAAATTACCGGCAAAGAAAATCCCAACGATAGCCGCTGGAATACCGGCGATAATAATCAACATCGCATTACGAAACACATGGCCGTATAACACTTGCCGTTCGCCCAAGCCTTTGGCTCGCGCGGTAAGCACATATTGCTTACCGAGCTCTTCTAAAAAGCTAAACTTGGTCAAGTAAGTCAAGCCAGCAAAGCCGCCAACGGTACTTGCTAGGAGCGGCAATGCCAGATGCCAAAAGTAATCTTTCACTTTACCAAGCGTGCTTAATTGGTCAAAATTTTCGGAAGTTAATCCTTGCAGTGGAAAAATGTTCCAGTAGCTGCCACCAGCAAAAAATACTAGTAATATGACGGCAAATACAAAAACGGGTATTGCATGGCCGATAGCAAGCAGCATGGCTGTTGCTTTATCAATCCCTGAACCATGATGCATCGCTTTATAAACCCCGAGTGGAATGGCGATCATATAAATCAGCAGCGTACTCCAAAGCCCTAGCGAGATCGATACGGGTAGTTTCTCTATAATCAGGTCGGTCACCGTCTGACCTTTAAAAAACGACTCACCAAAATCCAACTGGGCATAATTTTTTAGCATCAGCCAAAAACGCTCTGGTGCCGATTTATCAAAGCCATATTGAGCATTAATCGCCGCCACCATCTCCTCTGATAAACCGCGTGTCCCTTGATAAGTGCTGTTGTTGCCTGCACTGCCCGCGCCAATATTACCACCAAGCACATTGTCTTTTGCGCCTTGTTCGATAAGCGCCAGCTGCTGCTCGACAGGACCACCAGGCGCTGCTTGTACAATCACAAAGTTTGCGAGTAATATCAAAAAAAGCGTCGGTAATATCAGCAGTAACCTTTTCAAGATATAACGACCCATAACGACGGCTTCCTAAAATAAAGAGAGATGACAACTTAGTATTTAGAAGTTATTTTTAAGCTCACGTAACTCAGCAAATACGGTCAAAGACTTATCGTCATCGATATTTACCTTAGACTTAACACCAGCGATCACACTCGATTCTTGCGTACGCAAAAACACATTGATTGCGCGTTCATGCTCTAAAGTGACTGGCAGCGTCGGGATACCTTGAGCGGTTTTTTCTTCTGCTTGAGCCAGCGCTTGCTGCATCGCCGCATTGTCAGGCTCGATAGACAAACCAAAGCGTAAGTTGCTGGCAGTATATTCGTGGGCTGGATACAGCAGCGTATCAGCAGGCAGCTCATTTAAGCGCTTAAAGCTCTCATACAACTGCTCAATCGTGCCAGTGAATACACGCCCACAACCGCCACTAAACAAGGTGTCACCGCAAAAGCAATGCTTCTGTCCATCGATATCCAAGATATATGCTACATGACTGGCAGTATGACCTGAGATATCCCATACTTGGGCAGAGCAGCCCCAAGCACTGACCGTACTGCCGTCTTTAATAGTTTGATCTTCATCGACATTGTGCTCGGTATGCGCAACCAAATGAGTCATTGGATAAGATTCTTGTAGCTCGGCGACGCCTCCGATATGATCATGGTGATGATGTGTGGTCCAGATGGACGTCAGCTCTAAGCCGTTTTCTTCTAAATAGGCGATAACTGGCTCGGCTTGACCCGGATCAATGACAATCGCCTGCTTATTATTTTCATTAATGAGTGTCCAAATATAGTTGTCATTGAACGCTTTAATGGGGTGAATACGAATACTCATATAAAATCCTTAGCAGTGATTGTCTTTATTACTGATGTTTTTTATTAAATTTTAAAAACCAAATGAAACACGATTTTATTTACTGGTTTAAATGATAATTTTTAAATAACTGTTTTAAGCCATTATTTTAAACTATTGCTTTAAGTATAGATTAACGCGAGCTTCTGCTTCTTTATCTGTCCACCAATAATCGATACCGATAGCATTGGTCGGGAGTTTTGCAGTATGACGATATTGATTCCAGTAGGCAACATTGGTGCTAGGTTTGCCGTATAAAGGGACTAAATAATGTCCTGCCCGTAGCAGGCGATCAAGTACGTGCGTATATAAGACGATCTCATCGCGATTTTTAGCGTCGCCCAGTTTTTTAATAACACTGTCAATCGCAGGATTTTTAATACCGATAGTATTATGATTACCTGCTTCATCAGCAGCGGCACTGCCCCAAAAACCCACTTGCTCAGCACCAGGTGATAGACTTTGGGCGAAGACATCGACGACCATATCATAGTCAAAACGGCGTATGCGCTCGTAATATTGCGGCCCATCGACTTGACGTAAGCTCGCATCAAAGCCCAAACGCTTTAGATTACGGATATAAGGCAATAATACACGCCCCATGGTTTCGCCTGTCATCAAAATCTCAATCTGAGCAAGCTTGCCGTTTGGTTGATACAACTTCATATCATCATAATAAAAACCCGCATCTAGTAACAGCTGCCGCGCCTTTAACAATCCTTCACGATTAAATCCGCTACCATCGCTGGTTGGCAATTGCCATTCGTCTAGTACTGCTTGCCGCTGACTCGGTTCAAGTTTGGCGAGCAATGGGCTTAATACCTGCATCTCAGCCGCAGATGGCGTACCAGTTGCAGCAAGCTCTGAGCCATGAAAAAAACTTTGCAAGCGCTCATACTGCCCATGGAATAAAGTTCTGTTCATCCATTCAAAGTCATAAGCCTTGCTCAATGCTTGACGGACGCGAATATCTTGAAAAAGTGGCCGGCGCATATTCATCACCAGACCCTGCATCGGTACTGGATTTTCGCTGCTGATGGTTTCTTTATTAATCAGACCTGCTTTGACGGCTGGGAAATTGTAACCGGTGGCCCAATTAGAGGCTTTGTTTTCCGGACGGAAACGATATTGCCCAGATTTAAAACCCTCAAAAGCAATCTCATCACTTTGATAATAGACGAATTTAATCATATCAAAGTTATAACGACCGCGATTGACCATCAAATCACGGCCCCAATAATTGGGATCACGCACGTAGCTGACCGCACGTCCGGCATCGACACGGCCGAGTTTATAAGGCCCACTACCCATCAATGGCGTCAGGGTAATTTTCTCAAAATCAGTATCAATAGAGGACTTGGCAAAGACAGGAAACTGTCCAACCGTCAATAAAATCTCTTTATTTTCATCAGACTTAAAAACAAACTTTACCCGCTGCTTATCGATAATCTCAACGTCTTTAATATCGCCTAAATAACTGCGGATATACATCGGGCCTTTATTCAATATCGCATCATAAGTGGCTTTGACGTCACTGCTGGTCACCGGCGAGCCATCCCAAAAGCGTGCGGCAGGATTAATATGGTAAATAATCCAACTGGTATCATCAGGATCATACGTGACTTTATTTGCCAGCTGCGGATACATGGTAAAGGCTTCATTGAGTGAGCCTGTCATCAAGGTATCATACAGATAGTCCGTACCAACCATCGCCACACCTGTGGTCATCCATTTATTGGCCGCATTAAAGGTGCCGCGTGCATCCAATGAAAGCGTACCACCTTTGGGCGCCTTTGGATTGGCATAGGGCATGTATGGTACGTCAATATACTCAGTGGTACTATTGTGCCCAAGCGCAGTCGTGGTGATTGGCGCTGCGATACTAACAGGTATCCAGCTGCTAGTCATGACAAGCAAGACGGCTTTTAGTATGGTGTTTTTTAGCATCATGACTATGTAATACCCCTCATAACGACCTTCTACTCTAAACCGACTTGGATAAAAAATGCGCGACTGACGGCAAAATAGGCAATTGAAGAAATTTTATCATAACAAACTTAGGTTTTTTAACCTAATGCTTTGCGGTGTTAAGGATGCTACATAACGCATTATGCTACTTAAAAAAACGCTAATAGACATAAAAAAAGACGCAGCTCTTAAAGTTGCGCCTTTTGTTTCAAAGCCTGTACTAACTTAAGCGTGTTTTTTTTCAAAATCTATCATAAAGTCAACCAACTGCTGTACCCACTCTAATGACACTGCATTGTAAATACTGGCGCGCATACCGCCGACATCGCGGTGACCTTTTAGATTCATGAGGCCCGCCGCCTCTGACTCTTCTAAAAACACTTTATCAAGGCTGCTGTCGGCTAACGTAAACGGCACGTTCATGATAGAGCGATATTTGGGGTCAACGGGATTACTATAGAAGCTGCTGTCATCAATCGTTTTATAGAGTAAATCGGCTTTTTGCTGGTTGATTTTACCAATAGCAGCAACGCCGCCCTGCTCTTCTAACCAATCAAATACTAGTCCTGCTAAATACCAAGAATAGGTCGCTGGCGTGTTTGACATCGACTCTTTTTCAGCTTGGTGTTCATAGTTCATCAGTAGTGGGCACCACTCACTCGCTTTGCCCAATAAATCTTCACGAATAATGACGATAATTAGTCCTGCTGGCCCGATATTTTTTTGCGCACCCGCATAAATCATGCCAAATTTAGAGACATCGATTGGCTGTGACAAAATGCAAGAAGACATATCGGCGATAATTGGTGCATCGACTTGTGGCGGCTCAAAAATCTGCAAACCATGAATGGTCTCATTAGCGCAGTAATGGAAATACGCCGCATCTTCGCTTAGGTTCCAATCGCTTTGGGCTGGCACGTCAGTAAAATTACTGTCTTTACCCGTTGCCACCACATTAACCTCGCCCAAACCCAGTTTGGCATAGCGCTGTGCTTCTTTAACCGCTTTACCAGACCAAGTACCTGTCGTTAAATAATCTGCGCGGCTACCATTTAATAAGTTTAATGGAATCGCTGAAAACTGTAAGCTGGCACCGCCTTGTAAAAACAGCACTTTATAGTTATCTGGAATGTCCATGAGCGAGCGCAATTTGGCTTCCGCTTTTTCAGTAATCGCGATGTACTCTTTACTACGGTGACTCACTTCCATGACCGACATACCGCGTCCCTGCCAATCAAGCAACTCTTCTTGAGCGCGTGATAAGACGGCGGTAGGTATGGTGGCAGGTCCCGCTGAAAAGTTGGGTACACGGTTAGAAGCGGCTTTGGTGGTCATAATCATTATCCTAAATATGATGAAATCATCGTGGTTATTAAAGATTAAATGTTAAAGGTGAATGTTATCGTTATTTTTTAATCTCTGCCGTAGTAGTCGTAATAATAGTAAGTGGTAAGCCTTTAATACTACTTTGATAACTGCTCCCACAGCTGACGTTTAAGGCTACTATCAGCCAGCATCTCATCGAGTGTCGGCACAGTGGTAAAGTTCGGATGCTCAAGACCGTCAGGTAACACTGTCAATGCGGCAACTTTTATCTCTTCGCGACGACCAATTTTAAAGACATATCCTGCAAGGCTGGCATTGGCAAGCTCAGCGGTATCCATACCTTCACAAATAGGAAATGAGGTTGTCTCACAACTGATGGATAGCGCCTGGGTGATATTTTGCCACAGCTTTTGGCTGTCATTATTAAGGGCTTGGATATCAACCAAAATTACCCAATCGCCATAGCGACCACCTTGTAAATCAAATGGTGCTACCTTTTTAAAGCTTTCCTCTTTAAAGCCCTCTTCCTTAAAACCAACGTCTTCAAAGCTCGGAGCGTCGTTTATATTATCAATCGTAGTGTGCTGAACGACCGTATTTACAAGTGAGGTAACGGCCGGCTTGGAGATATCAGGGGCAGTCGAGTCAAAACTATAGATGACGGGGCTTTGTTGGTCAGAAGGACTTAAGCCTGTTTCATTAGCGTCATCATAAGAATGATTAGACTCATCATCTACCATATCTGCTATGGCGACGTTTATAGTATCGATATTTGGGGGTTCAATATTAGAAGATTCAAGGCTTGGCTGTTCGGTACTCGTCGCAGAAGAAGCCGTAGCATTAGATGGAGTGCTGGCATTAGCTAAAGTTGAGTTAGCTACAGTCTGCTCAGGCAGAGCAGGCGCAGAAATATCAGCGATATTCATGGTTTCAGAGCTCGGCTGCACCCACTGATTGATACCCATCATCGCTAAAATCTGGCGCTGCTGCATACGATGTTGCATGACAACTAGCGGGTCTTGGATATCACTCATGCTTATTTACTATCCTACTTGTCTAAAATGGATTTACAGGCTTTTACTATCAAAAGAATACTCAAATGCAATTAATGACACTGCTCAAAAAAGCTGCCGAACGCCTAGCCAATGATTGGCAAGCTCGGTCAAGCAATCATACTCATCTTGACTGACTATCGTATCGTGTAACATCACTGTATGCAACGTGCTTAGCCATTGCCGGTAATCATTATAACCATAAGGTTTATTAGTAGTCGCATTATAATCTATTTGAGCGCCGCCCTGTTGCCTCTGTCGATAATTATCATCACCTTTGGCTTTAGAACCAAACGATTGACTGGCAGGCGCTATAAAAATAGGTGCGGCTGCTATTAATGCTAATAATTGAACGCTATTTAGATTTTGCGCAGTCAATAATAGCCATTGCAAATTTGCCTCACTAGCGGCAGCTAAATCAATATCAATCAAACGTGCATGACGGCGTAAATCTACAAGATAATGAGCAACGCTAGCACTATTATAGCTGAGCACTGAAATAGGTGTTGAGATAGGTACTGAGCTATCTAGTGCGGATATTATTTGCCCTTTAGCATCCTTTGCTAAGCGATACGCCAATAAAGTAAGCATGGTTTTTGCGGCAACATCAAGACCATCAAACACCTGCCCTGATGGGTCAAGCTGAGCATAGATATCATCCGTGCCGGCGTGCAATACTTGCTGCCATTGATAGTATGGATATTGAGGGGGAAGATGCGACTGAACCTGTGTATCGTTTAATACGGCAGACAATACGGGCAACAATTGCTGTAGCTGTAGCGCCTGCCATAACGCTAAAATCGAAGGCGAGCGAGACAATCGAGAGCGCGTATTCTCTAAAGGATTTAATACGGATGTAGATTTATCAATAGAAGCATCATTATTTATATTATCAGCGATATTTTGGCTTAGATCAGCCGTAAGGGAGTTTTCAAACAGCTCAATGATACCTTGCTGATAGCGCACTAGCATCGTCCGACACTTTTTTTTCTGCACATAATATTGATGATCTTGATTACTATGACTGGCTTCATATTTTAAGCGCCATTCATCAATAGCACTTTCTGATAAATCATGCTGGCGTAGTTGCTTTAACGCCAACGCAATCAAAGCGCTGTCTAGACGCCGATCAAGATTTGCTACTGCCGCTAATAATTTATGATCGAGTGTATGCGGTAAAATTTGTGTGTTATTTATATCGACCTTAGTTTTAGTAGCAAAAGCTCTATCGCTATCGAGCCCGAGCCAGATATCAGTTAAGTCATAAGTTGCTGTTGTTGACAGCACATAACCCTGATGACAAAGCAGCACAGCTTCAATCAAAGCTTGCGCCCCTAGCGGGTGATAACTGTGATTGAGCATATACTGCGGTAGCGATACTTTTTGTATATCTTCGATACCAATCAAGGTATCTGATGGCAAATCACTATCAGGTTTGGCTTGCCATGGCTTAAGCAACTGATGCGTACCGACATCTTCTGCTTGCACCTGCAAACGCTCGTCAATAACGACATCTTGCTCTACAAAAAATTCAAGCCCGTTATCGTCCTGCAATTCATTATTTATCTCACTAGTCGAAAAAGTTGCAATTTCTTTTTCGATAGCAGCTTTTTGAATAATATCTTTTTGAATAGCAACTTTTTGAATAGTACCTTCGTCAATAACATCATTGAAGTTACTATTAAGTCTTTTATCAGCCGAATAGCGGTTTTTATCGGTCGCGCTTTTATAAATATCTGACGCTGATTGAACTGCAGATACTCGCGATTGATGTGCATTTTTCTCTTGCTTATTATTGCTTAGGCTATTTACTACTATTACACCCCAATCACCCAAGCGGCGCTGCTCATAAATTTCTTTTATCTTTTGCTGATTGAGACGTTTTTCTTTAGCCACTTGCACGGCGAAATCATGATAAGCATTGGCATTGATGGCACTCATGCGCTCAGCCAAACTTGGATGCGTGGCAAACCACGATACGTCACCCAAATCGGCACCACTACTAGCAAAAAAGAAATGACTTAATCCATTAATATCGGTGATGCCAGTTAAGCGCGAACCAAGCGAGTCTTGATGAATGGCTTTTAGCGTTGCCATAATCGCCGGTGAGCGGGTCAACTGTACGCTGGTCGCATCGGCGAGCAACTCGCGCTCACGGTTAAAGCTGTGTTTAATCAGTTGCGCACTGGCCATACTGGAAAAGCTCAATCCATGGATTAATAATGTCCAAATATTGCGCGGTGCTTGGCTATCGAACTTATTATTATTTTGCAGCCACATCGACTGAGTTTGTGTTGATGATTGCTGGCTTTGTGACTGTTTATTCGACTGAGCTTGCCAATAGCTTACCCATTCACTATGAGTGTTAAAGTTTGCTGTTAACGCTTCAGTGCGACGCGCATGGCTATCAATTGCTCTTTGCGGCAAGGGGTTGTTTTGCTTAACCGCACTATTAATAAAAGAGCCATCAAAATAGTTTTGCTGACTGTTTTTATGACTGCTTTTATAACCAGCACCAAAATTATTAATAGAATCACTCCAATCATAGAGTAATTGCAAACCTGCCAGTATCACCATTAACTGCAAATTAAACGTCGCATCACCATGTAAGATATGACCATACTCATGCCCTATTAGCCCGTATAGCGCTTCATCAGATAGCTTATCAAGCGCGCCTTGGGTGACGACGAGCACCATATCTTGGCTATGGCGACCCGCTACAAAACCATTAATGCCTTGTTCTTCAGGCAGCACATATAGAATAGGCATTCGCAAACCTGAAGCAATAGCTAGCTGCTGGGCAATCTCATAATAACGCCGATAGACAGGCGGGAAATCGCGCTCATCACGCACCGCAATATGGCGGGCACTAAAGCGAACTTTAGATACAGGCTGATGCTGATGGGCAACTCCTTGGCTATGCTCCCAAGCATCTTGGCTGTGGTCGATAAACAATCGCACCGCGCCCACGCGCTTAGCAATCGCTCGACCACCTGCTTTTAGGCGACCATATTCCAAAAAACTACCAATGACAAAGCTACCTAGCGTCCAAACAGCAACCAGTATTAATACCCACTTATAAACGCCACCAGTAAATATCGTCAGCAGTAGCGCCATGATAGCCAGCGCTACTGCCAAATGGGCAAAGACAATGAGAAAAAACAGCCCATAGAGCAATAAGCTGCGCTGAGTACGGCTACGCTGTGCACCAAAAAAATCCATCTATTACTCTTACCTAACCATAACTAAGTGCATTTGACAGTATGTAAATATCAGCCCATATCGACGACAGGTGCTTGAGCAATGAGTTTTCTATCTTCAAATACCAATGGACTAAGTGGACGAAAGCCAAAAGTTGTGCTGACAAGATTATTAGGAAACACTTCGCGATCATTGTTATAAAACATCACGCTATCGTTATAATGCTGACGGGCAAAGCCAATCCGGTTTTCGGTATTGGTCAGCTCATCCATCAACTCCTTAATCAAGCTATCTGCTTTTAGCTCAGGATAAGCCTCCACAACCGCAGAAAATTGCCCCAAGGCTTTCGACAACATACCCTCTGCTTTGGCAAATAGCGCCATATGCTCAAGCGAGTCTGGCTGATGTTTATTAGAGTCTTGCAAGCTTTGGGCGTGATTACGTGCACTAATCACACGAGTCAGCGTCTCTTCTTCATGCGTCAGATAACGCTTGGCGGTTTCGACTAAATTGGGAATCAAATCATGACGCCGCTTTAGCTGCACATCTATCTGTGCAAAGCCATTCTTTGCTTGGTTGCGGGCGCGTACCAATTTGTTAAATATCGAGACGCCACATACCACCACTAGCACCACGAATGCAATGAACAGCCAAACGAACAATTTCATAAAAGAATCCCAAAGTATCTAGAATGTTAATAAAAGTTAATACATTGTATTTTAACCTATCTTAATCAATGAGAAGTTAAAATTTAACGAAATGCGAGCCAAAAAAAGCCCTTTACAATGAAGGGCTTAATATAGCAAATGAGCGTTGTTTATATTTTATTAAGATCGCACTCAAATTTTAGGCAAAAAAAAGCGACTCCAAAAGCACATCCTCGGCACACATCATAACTATTACCGTTGCTACCTTCCGGTCCTGGCGGGATTCATAGAACAATGTTGCGAGGCTACCAATGGAGCCACCAGTTGCAGATTATACAAGAATTTTTTGTGATTACAACCCCAATCGTAAAACTCTTCGTTTAAGAGGCTAAATAATGGCAAAAATTAAGGTAATAAAGGAGATAACCACGTCATTCTTATAACTTAGCCTGTAACTTAAGTGACAAAATTCTCACAGCAACCTCTTTAATTTTTGCTATTTTAGTTGAGGTATGTTGAATAAGAAACGATACAAACAACATACCGTATAAGAATAAGCGTAATCAATACACGACTCATATAACTATCATTTATTAGGAGATCATAATGAAAACCACTCTACTCAATAAAGCGGCTCTGGCTACTGGTACTGCGGCCCTACTGACAGCAATGATGGGCAGCGCTCATGCAGAACCAACAGGCTACGATCAGCTTAGCTTTCAGGCAGAAGTTAAAGAAGAGATTCAAAACGATGAAGTACGAGCCAGCTTGTATAAAAAAGCACAAGCCACCGATGCTAAAACGCTGGCCACCACGCTCAATACCTCTATCAATAATGCGATGAAAATCGCTAAGCGCTACCCTAAGGTGACAGTGACTACGGGACAGCAGCGCACCTATCCACGCTATGATAAAAATGACAAAATCATTGGCTGGACTGGACAAGCAAACATCGATCTTAAAAGTACAGATTTCGCCGCGACTAGCCAGCTTATTGCTGACCTGCAAGAAACCTTGGTCATGGACAATCTCAACTTTGGTGTCTCAGACGTCAAAAAAGATGCATTAGAACAGAAGTTAATGACTGAAGCCTCTCGCGCGTTTCAACAACAAGCTAAAAATCTCACCCGCGCTTGGGATGCTCGCGGTTATCGTGTCGTCACTGTCAACCTAAACACTGGTAGCAACTACCCTCGTCCCATGTATAGCGCAATGAGCATGAAAGCGGCCTCTGCTGATGAATCGGTACCAAGCCAAAGCTTTGAGTCTGGTGAAAGCACCATCTCAGTCACTGCCAATGGCACGATTGAGTTAACCAAATAAGTTAGAAGGATAGATGTAATTAATAGTTTTTAAAAAAAGGGCAGTCACTAAATGTAGCGACTGCCCTTTTTTAACGTCTAAAAACTAAATAGCCTAAAATCAATCCTGCAACTAGCGGCTTTAATAAATCAACTACTTCCACACTTAGTTAGTAAAAGCATTGCTAGTAATAGGTTTACTGCTCTGAGAGTTGGCCTGCTTCCCGTTTTTTTGACGTAATTTTAGCATCACTTTTTGATGAAATGGTAAATTCTGATACGCCAAAAGCTGCTGGGCAATTTTTTTATTGTTTTGCAAGGTGGTATTATTTTGAATCACATAGACAGTCCTTGTGACTTGCTGCAGCGTTTGACCTTTTTCACTTTGAATGACGGCCGTTATCGTATGCGCGCCTGGCAAAGTGTCTATTGTCGCAATCGTTGCATTTAGACCTTGAGCAACTTCGTTACCATCAAAGTAAATACGGACACTAGCGCCTGCTTGCAGCGCGGGCTGAACTTGTAGCGCTACGTTGATACTCTGCGCTGGACGCCGATAAGCGCGTTCTTCGCTCGGTTCAGTGATGGTCAGCTGATAGTTGACCGCTGCCTTAGCTGTTGAGTCATTGGCGGGCGCGGCATTGCTAGCAGTTTGACTACTTTCAGTGCTATTGCTGTTTGAACTATTCGTTTCATTACCGGTTGTCACCGTCGTCTGGCTAATCTCTTTGCCCGCTTGCTGCTCGTAATTTTGTGGACGATCGGTAAAGGTGACTTGACCGGTTTTTTCATCAACCACTTTGTAGATAGGTGCAGCATTCGCTATCGGTGCGTAAAAACTGGCTGCACCCATTAATAAACCAGCCAATACCATTTTATTTTTAATTTGTGCATGGCTGCGTATGGTCATTGCGGTCTGAATAAGTTGTAAACGGTTCAAGAGTGAGTGCATAGTCAGTTAACCTAATAAGTGCGCGTGTTTAATAAATATAATGATACCATTATGGGGTATTTTTGAAGTAATAACAGTAGCGTCTGTTATATTAGATAAATGGAAAGCAAACTCTAATCTAGAATAGTAAATCTACGACAGCAGCACTTTTATGTAGGCATTTATGAGGATATGACTTCTTGACTTAATCCATGTTTACTCTATTGACGATATATTCCAAGTGTCTAATAGTCGCCAAATGGCAGCATCAATCGCTTGGGCTTGAGCAAGGTTCTTGCGGTCAGCATACCAGTTAACTTTTACGCCGTTATAAATGGACTCTCTATATTCAACAAACATTGGAACTTGCTTAGTTATTGGAATATAAATTTCATAGCCTGAAATGAGTGAGTTTTCAGATTGACCAAAACATTTTTTATGATTATATTCGCCTTTTTCTCCCTTAAACCGATAACAAGTCACTCCATTGTTAGTTTCTGTAGAATCAGCGTCTAACTCTAACATTGAGTAATTATCGAAGGACTGCTTGGTATTTCCCCCTAGAGAATAATTATTTACGATAACTTTCACCTGATCGGGGTGATCTAACGTTTCATCAGACACAACACTCCTATCCGATGCCTGTACCCATGAGCCATTAAGCATCAGATTAAACTCTAGTGCTTGCCCTGGCATAATTGGTGTTACTGGCATGGCAAGTGTTTCTTCCTTGCTAATAGTGTCGAATGCTTTAGGCTGATAATCAATCGGGAACTGACCGAGATAATGCTCTGCATGTGGACGATAGAACTCTGATTCTCCTCGTTTAGAATGATTTTCAAGCGAATGAGTTCGCCTCTCCCCTATTTCTGCTTTGATAATCATCTCACCCCATAGTAACCAAGTGACGATGTCGCCCTCTTTATAAGGATCTTGCTTTTTTTCTTGTTGCATACAGCCTATTTGAAATAGTGACAAGGTGATTACTAAGAAAAGGCTTAAGGTTGAGCGTTTCATGGCATTGCCTGCTGTTATCATTATTATGGCTGGCTATGAAAAACTGAGCATTGCAACTCACTGTCCGCACCGTCCTGTAGAAACTGAAACCGTGGGCTTAAATCCTAAAAAAATTCATCAGTAAGAAACGGTATCGCGAGTAAAAATGTAACGAGCACTTATTATCAAGCATTCATCATCAGCCTCTCATTCTAGAACAATTGTTGGTTTGAATGCCATAAAAAAAACCAGCCAAGATTTACTTGACTGATTTTTTAATTAGAAACTCAAACTTTTAACGATGGATTAGCAGCTATAGTACAAGTCAAACTCTACTGGATGTACCGTCACATTGACACGCTGCACTTCTTCTTCTTTCAGGGCAATAAATGCTTCTAGCATGTCTTGGGTGAACACATCGCCTTTTAACAAGAATTCATGGTCATCACGTAATGCTTGCAGCGCTACTTCTAAGCTCTCAGCAACCGTTGGAATTTGTGCTTCTTCTTCTGGTGGTAAGTCATATAAGTTTTTGTCAGCGGCTTCGCCTGGATGCATCTTGTTCTGAATACCATCAAGGCCTGCCATCAATAGCGCAGCAAACGCTAAGTATGGGTTGGCGGCTGGATCAGGGAAGCGCGCTTCGACACGGACGGCTTTCGGGCTACTAACATGCGGAATACGAATAGACGCTGAGCGGTTAGACGCTGAGTACGCAAGCTTGATAGGTGCTTCGTAATGCGGTACTAGACGCTTATAGCTGTTGGTCGATGGGTTGGTAATCGCATTCAAAGCGCGGGCATGTTTGATGACGCCGCCGATGAAATATAGTGCCGTTTCAGACAGACCAGCATACTCATCGCCTGAGAAGGTATTGACACCATCCTTTGAGATTGACATATGCACGTGCATGCCCGAACCATTGTCGCCAACGATTGGTTTTGGCATAAAGGTCGCGGTTTTGCCAAACTGATGCGCAACGTTATGAACCACGTATTTTAACTGTTGTACTTCATCCGCTTTTTTGACAAGCGTATTAAACGCGACGCCAATCTCTGACTGACAAGGTGCCACTTCATGATGATGCACCTCGATACAGCCTTCGCCGATGATTTCTTCGATACGTTCGCACATCACCGCACGCATATCGTGTGAGCTATCGATTGGTGGTACTGGGAAATACGCCCCTTTAACACGTGGACGGTGTCCCATGTTGCCCCACTCATAGTCATTATTGGTTGACCATGCAGCTTCTTCCGCGACGATTTTATGGCTAACCCCTGACATCTCAATCGACCATTTTACTTCATCGAATACAAAGAATTCTGGCTCAGGACCAAAATAAGCCGTATCACCGATACCAGTAGACTTTAAGTACTCTTCTGCACGGCGGGCGATAGAGCGTGGGTCACGGTCATAGCCTTGTAGCGTAGAGGGTTCAATGATGTCACAAGTCACCACAACGGTCACGGCATCAAAAAACGGATCCAAAAAAGCGGTCTCAGGATCAGGACGCAAGATCATATCTGACGCTTCAATGCCTTTCCAGCCAGCGATAGATGAACCATCGAACATTTTACCGTCTTCCATGACTTCTTCGTCTACACTATGCGCTGGAAAACTGATGTGCTGCTCTTTACCACGGGTATCGGTAAAGCGAAAATCGACCCATTTGGCATTAGAGGATTTGATAAGATCTAGTAGTTTGTTCGACATGAATAATCTCCGTTATGGTTATGACGTTATTACGATTTAAAGTAATAAATTAAAAAATTACGATTTAAAGTAATGAATGAAAACTTTTTAAAATATGGGACTGGCTTTTGGATCTACATAGCGGCTTTGTAGCGCCTGCAAGTTCATGTTTATCAACACTCGTGACACTATCCGTCAGTGTGCGCAGCTATCATTGGGCTAAAATTACTGGTCTAAAATCATTGGCCCAAAATAGTCATCAGCCAAATGCAGACTGACCCCATTTTAGCAACATCTGACTCATAATGCTGAACTCTTCAATTGCTTATTAACAATTATTTTTAGAGTAACCAATATCCAATATCTAATAATATTGATAACACTAATGGTGCAACTGCTGTGCCAAGTTACCTTGCTAAATATAATATTTAGTACTAACAACCTAATTATTGGCAATAATTTCAGTAATTTATAATAGTAATTTAACTATATTAAGAGGTAACTGAGCCATTATTTTTATGGACAACATTTAAGAGTAGTATATATAAGCGCATATTCGCACTGTATTAGTGCAGTAGCAAGTGCACCAATGATTAACATTGCATTTTTATGGTGCATTTTAATTTTTTGGCTCTTTGAAACGCTAGGCCATGTCCTACATTTTATAGACCACAAAATAGTGGTAAGATGATGTCCTTTACAATAACTAGCCAGTAAAGCAAGCCGCTTTTATGTTGAGTTCAATGCATAAATAATAAGAGCAAATTTACCTTTTGAAAAATAAAATCAATGAGTTGACTACACAATGATTCTAATGATCGATAATTACGACAGCTTTACGTACAATATCGTACAGTACTTCGGTGAGTTGCAGCAGGACATCACGGTATGGCGTAACGATCAGATGACCATTGAGCAGATTCAAACCTTGGCTCCCGATGCCATCGTCATTGGTCCAGGGCCTTGCGATCCAGACCGTGCCGGCATTTCTTTAGACGTTATCGAAACTTTTAAGGGTATTATCCCTATATTGGGCATCTGTCTCGGGCATCAGGCGATTGGACAAGCATTCGGTGGACAGGTGGTCAAAGCTGGCGAAGTGATGCACGGGCGCTTATCCGCCGTTTACCACAATGGTAAGGGCATATTTGCTAACTTACCTAGCTCCTCAAAATTCACGCGTTACCATTCGCTGGTCGTCGACAAAACCAGTCTACCCGACTGTCTAGAGTTGACCGCATGGACGCAGCACGCCGATGGTAGTATTGAGGAAATCATGGGCATACGTCATCGCACATTGGCCATTGAAGGCGTACAGTTCCATCCTGAGTCCATCTTGAGCGAAGCCGGTTATCAGCTACTCAATAACTTTTTGCAAACTCATAATCTGGCAGTATCAGCCTCAAAGGCATTGCCACAAGTCGGTTAATGTTACTAAAAATGCATGATTGATAATAAAAATTCTGACCACCCTATACACCAATATAAATAATATAAAGCGAGAGCCTAATGAGTACTGTAAAGATAGAGGACACCCACACCGCAGATAATATTGCCCAACTATCGGACGAAGGCATCCATAAGCTACTAACGACGGCTTTGGGTCGAATTTTTCAGCATATTGATTTGACCTTTGATGAGATGTATCAAGTCATGCTGATTATCATGCAAGGCAGATGTAGCGATGCGATGATGGGCGCTATTTTGACTGGTTTACGTATGAAAGGTGAATCCATCGACGAGATTACGGCATCAGCCAGTGCCATGCGCGCTTTGGCTGCGAATATCGAACCTAAGAACTGTGCTCATTTAGTCGATATCGTCGGTACGGGCGGTGATGGTGCGAATTTATTCAACGTCTCTACAGCGTCGGCGTTTGTGGTGGCAGCGGCAGGCGCTCAAGTTGCTAAGCATGGTAATCGCGGCGTCTCTACCAGATCCGGTAGCTCAGATTTGTTGGAGCAAGCGGGTATTAGTCTGTCGCTCACACCTGAGCAAGCAAAAGACTGCATCGAAAATCAAGGCGTTGGCTTTTTGTTTGCGCCCAATCATCACAGCGCGATGCGTTATGCCAATCCAGTCCGTCGTGAGCTCAAATCGCGCACTATCTTTAATATCTTAGGGCCATTAACCAACCCTGCTGGCACGCCCAATTTGGTCATTGGCGTCTTTACTGCTCAGCTGTGTGAGCCAATCGCCAAAGTGATGAAAAATCTAGGCGCACGTCATGTCATGGTCGTCGGTGCAAAGGATGGCTTAGATGAGATCAGCCTCGCCACTTCGACCACAGTAGCTGAATTAAAAGAGGGTGAAATCTCTGTCTATGAGATGATGCCAGAGGATGCGGGTATCGAATCACAAACGCTGATTGGGCTTGATGTAGATTCTCCAGAACAAAGCCTTGAGCTAATACGCGCCGCTTTATCAGGTGAAGAGACTCATGATCGCGCGGTCCTAAAAGCTCGTGATATGATTGCCCTAAATGCAGGTGCGGCGATATATACCGCAGGACTTGCCAGCAATTATCCTAATGGTGTCAGCCGTGCTCAACAAGTCATCCAAAATGGCGATGCGTTAATCAAGCTTGAGTCTTTAGCCAAATATACTCAGCAGCTAGCGGCTAGCTCTTAACGGATACATCCGTGTTAACGAGATGCAAAAATAGCCATTGTTGCTTATTTATTTACCTTTAACAATATTCGGATACCAGTATGAACACAACCAATACAGATATTCCTTCGGTATTACAGCGCATCGTCGCCACCAAAGTAGAAGAAGTAAAAGCCGCTCGCGATGTGCTATCTCTTGAAGCGTTAAAAGCGCAAGTAGCGACTGATAAAAAATCACGTCGAGGTTTTGCCGCTGCTCTAAGAGCTGTGGGAGCTGTAGGAGTTACCGCTGCTAAAGACAATGGTATCGGTATCATCGCTGAGATTAAAAAAGCCTCTCCCTCTAAAGGCGTTATCAATCATAACTTCGCGCCTGCGTTGTTTGCCAAACAATACGAGCAAGCTGGCGCGAGCTGTTTGTCTGTATTGACGGATCGCGATTATTTCCAAGGCGATGACAGCTACCTGATTCAAGCTGCCAATGCCGCAAGCCTACCGATACTGCGCAAAGACTTTATGATTGATGAGTATCAAATTTACCAATCATATCTCATGGGTGCCGACTGTATATTATTAATCATGGCTTGTCTGGATGATACTCAAGTACAAAAACTACATGCGCTCAGTATCGAGCTGGGCATGGATGTATTGATTGAGGTCCATACCAAAGCTGAGCTTGAACGCGCATTAAAACTGCCACGCTCCGAGCATAATATCTATGGTATCAATAACCGTGATTTGAATACTTTTGATGTCGATCTACAAACCACGCTTGATCTAAAAAATATTTTAATCGAAGCATTGGCGGATGACGCTAATAGCGCAGCCACAGCACAGAAACCGCTTATCGTCACCGAAAGCGGTATCCATAGCAGCGATGATATTCGTTTGATGCTCAATAACGATATTCAGCACTTTTTGATCGGTGAGCAATTTATGAAAACGGATCACCCCGGACAAGCGTTACAATCCTTACTTGCGGGCGTCGCAGCAGACGGGTAAAGTGGCTTCAGTCTTCTGAACAGTTTAAATCAATCAATCATTCCTTCATTAACCAACGATACGTTAACTTTTATGTCAAATTCTCTATTTTCAAAAGAAATGCAAGACCAGCTCAAAGAGCTCAAAGGACAACTGAGCAAAGGTCGCGATACCAATTCGCCTGATGGTGACAATGGCAAGCCCACAGAACCTGTCTCGCTACTTACCCAAAAGCAGGTCAAAAAAACGGTCAAACAATTAGACAGTGAGCATATCGATGATGATAAAGTTCTCTTTATGCAAGCGATGCATGGTGTAGATCAGCTAGAGGACAAAAATGTCCGCTCCCCTGCCAATGCCGCAAAAGTGCGCAAACCTGACGCCGCGACTCTGTCGAAACGTGCCGCTGCGCAAGGCAGTGAAACGAGTGACTTGGGTGCAGGCTTATCAGATATGCAAGCGCTACTCAACCCCGTCGCTGGCGAAGCGTATTTGTCTTATAAGCAGCCAACGCTGCAAAATAAGGTTTTTACCCAGCTAAAACAGGGCAAGCTGCGTTGGTATGACGCAGTAGACATCCATGGCTGTACCATTGACGAAGCGCGCGCGGCTATGACTCAACTATTGAGCCAAGCGAAACAGAACAACGAAACCATGGTAAAAATCGTTCATGGTAAAGGTTCTGAGGCTATTTTAAAAACCTGCGTCAACGGTTGGCTACGTCAATTGCCAGAAGTATTGGCATTTTGCTCTGCGCCGCCCAAAGATGGTGGCAATGGCGCTGTATTGGTACTGCTTAAAAAGCCTAAAACTGATAGCGAATAAGCTGCTCGGTTAAAGAAAAAAAAGGACTGCATCTATGCAGTCCTTTTTGTTATGCTCATCATCGAAGCAACTGTTTGCATCTATAGTCCAAACATCCTAAAAACGCGATGCTGTTGCTGATATCAATTTTTTGTCGCCTCTATCAGCAGTGCGTCATCTATCGATATTACTTTTCACTCACTATAGCTTTAGCGGTATCTAAATCAATGAGGATAAGATATTTATGAGTCTACAAACTATTGAAAATGCTAAAGCATTAGAAGAGCATATCATCGCCTTGATTGCCATCGAACCGAGATTTGCACCTGTTTATGAGCAAGTTGGCGTGCCCAGTCTCAGGCACAATGCCGGTGGCTTTGAGCAATTAATGAGAGCGATGGTTGGGCAACAGCTATCGGTAGCCGCAGCGGCTAGCATTTGGCAACGAGTTGTTGCGGCAGGTTTGACCACCCCTAAAGCCATTAGCGAAGCGACGGATGAAACATTGCGCGCTCAAGGACTATCTAAGCAAAAGATACGTTATGTCCGCTCACTAGTAGACCATAACATAGACTTTGCGGCGCTAGTAAGGATGGCAAATGCAGAGGTTATAAACACTCTGACAGCAGTCACTGGTATTGGGCGCTGGACGGCTGAGATGTATCTACTATTTTCTTTAAAACGCGCAGATGTATTGGCAGTCGACGATTTGGCGATTAAAGTCGCAGCGATGGAGTTACTAGGTCTAGCAGAGCGTCCGACCCCAAAACAGCTAAACCACTTGACCGAAAGTTGGTCGCCACATCGTAGCGCCGCCAGTCTGCTGCTATGGTCGTACTATGGCTTGTTACGCGATAAAACTGCCGTACCATTATAACTGGATAACTGGCAGCCCCTTTATAGCTATCAAACAAAAAAAACAAAGGGATGGCCAACGACCGTCGCCCTCATTTCACCCGCTACCGCCTGCTTAAAAGTCAGTTCTGCAAAGCCATTTTCACAAAGTCGATTCACCATAAATACTATGGCTGGTTCCAAATAGAGAAACCAAATTTTCTTTTGGAATGCTTAAACTTACGTTTTGCAAACGCATAAGTATGAATTTTACGGGCTTTTTTTGACTGAGCTTTTTTAGCCTTTTCTTTCTGTTTGTCAGCGACTTTGTCGTTGTTCGCACTGCTGGCATCTTTGCTGCTATTTTTACTGACGTTGATAGATTTATGCTCGCTATCACTAGCAGTACTATTATCCGCATTGTTATCAATATTAGCGTCGTCATCATCACTAAGATTATCATTGCTATTGTGATAAGCATTGTCATCATTCGGCGTATTTGCAACAGAGTCGAGCGCAGTATTATTATCACGACCATTATCCATATGATGCTCAAGCTCCGCTTGATTGACAATCAACTGTTGGGTTGGTAGCGCATGCTCGACCTTATATTTTGCCACTTGATTGAGCACATCAACGAATACCACATTTTGCTTGTCATAAAACTCCATGACGTCGTTAGCATTAATATAAGCTTGTAACTGAATCACATAACAGTCTTGACGCAGCTCTAAAATATTGACTTGATTCCATTCATTATTGGTCAAATAATGCTCATTTAAAAACTCGTCTAAGTCTTTGACCATTTTGAAGACCACGTCAATATCGGCAGTACGCTTGAGATATAACTGATGAAAGAAGCGAAACATATCACGCGAGGTAAAGTTCTCGATTTGCATGGACGAGAAGTCACCATTGGGGACAGTGACAATCGTGCGAGTCAAGGTGCGTACACGTGATGAGCGAATACCGATATCGATGACCGTACCTTCATAAGTGCCAAACTTACAGTAGTCGCCGATACGTACGGGCGAATCCGCCACGACGACCACGCTTCCCACGAGGTTCTCGATGGTTTTTTGCGCACCAAGTGCTAAAGCCAAACCACCGACACCTAAGGCTGCGATACCTGTTGTCAAATCAAAGCCTAAATTACCAAAAATGACGATCACAGCAAATATCAGTAGTAAGGCCTTAACAACTTTTCGCATCAACCCTAATATCGAAACCCGTTCAGTATGGTTTTTCTTATAGCTTAAGTTAACAGCACGCGTGAAAATCGCATCGATGACACGCAATAATAACCACGTTATAGCGAGCCACGATGCAATCTCGGTAAAGCGATTGACCGGCTCACGCAGCGTCACTGACACCCCAGAATAGACCATCACCTCAGACAATATCAGCGCCATAATCACTACCGCAAGGGGCAAGATAACCTTGTCCGGCACTGGTAATGCCACACCGCGCACGCGTGGATAAACGAGCTTTAACAAATGATACAGCAGCCATACCATGACGTAGGTCAATAAAAAACTGCTCACAGTCATGGCCAAGGCGGCGAACAGATCCACCAATTGATAGCCGAAAAGCTTTTTACCTTCTAGCGAGTCGATCGTATAACGAGATACCAAGGTAGGATCGGTGTTTTCTAGAACTTCTGGTATTGAGCTGAGCGTTTCGGTAGAAAACTGCCAGTATTGCTCACCTTGCTTTGAGACGACGCGCTCAAGCAATAACGGCACGCTTTTATCACCGATACTGATGTTACCCACATTTTCTTGGCTGGGCGGTAGTTGGTCGGCTAAATTGCCTTCGAGCGTATTATTAATCTGCAAATCAGCTGAAAAGCGTCCACCCGCGTCAAGCGCTTGCTTAAATTGACGCACAGCAGTCGTTGGATTGTCTGATTTTGACAAATTAAGATAATTGCTCGCCAGCAAATAATCATTTTCGCCAAGCGCACTAATGAATCCTTGCACCGTATGCCGCGGGGTATCTCGTCCGAACGAATCAGGTAGCGGCTCGCTGGTACTAGCAGCCTCACTAGTTCCGCCAATTCCCAATACACTGGCCTCAGCAGCAAGGGCAGCATTTGGCAGTATCAGGCTAAATAATAAAGTCAGCAATAAGCTCAGCACAATCAGTGTTCTTGATAATGATGCCGTTAAAGACAAAGGTAAGCTAGCAGGACTCATACGACGCTTAGTAGACAAAACAAACCTCTTAATTTATAGATAAAATATTTATAAATATCAACAGTGATACATAAAAAATAGCTGAAACAGCCAATAATGAATATGACCTGCTGCCATGATAGCAATTATA
Organism: Psychrobacter sp. 78a-MNA-CIBAN-0178; assembly: GCF_040309625.1. Classification (NCBI taxonomy): domain Bacteria; kingdom Pseudomonadati; phylum Pseudomonadota; class Gammaproteobacteria; order Moraxellales; family Moraxellaceae; genus Psychrobacter; species Psychrobacter sp. 78a-MNA-CIBAN-0178. The sequence goes on along the minus strand of NZ_JBEOOZ010000002.1, from coordinate 246,857 downwards.
ACTAACGGTCGTGTTTTTGATTACATATTTTTATGCCGACTGATGTGTCTAATGATAGGTCAGTACTGAGTATGAACACAGTAATCAGAGAACAAATGCCTTGTATAGTGCACGAGGATGACTTAATAATCTACTATCATGAAACTGGCTCAGCTTAGCGTGAATAAATATTGGCTAAAAGTGGTTTATAAAGCAGGCATATTTATAGATAATGAGCGTTGTTTAACTTGTCTACTGTTTTTTGTAAACTTTACCTTCTTAACCTTTGCTCATGTAACCTTGGAAATCATTATGTTGTTAACACGTTCTTCTTCGTCTACTTATTTACGCTGCTGTATTTTAAGTGCGCTTGGTGTATTTGCCGTAAATACAGCCATGGCTGTCACACCAGCTGACACTGACTTAGAAACAGTCAATGATAGTGAATTACCACAAGTTGAGCTTGATAAAATTGTGGTGACCGCCACACGTACGCCTACTAAAACGAGTAACGTCATTGCTCAAACTCGGATCATTGATAGTGAAGAGCTACAACGTTATCAAGGTCAGACAGTTACTGATGTATTAAAGAATCAGCCTGGTATTAATATTACGCAAAGTGGCGGTATGGGCACAGCCAGTAATTTTTATATGCGCGGGTTTGATAGCAAGCAAGTCTTGGTGATTATCGATGGGATACGCTATGGTTCTATCTCTTTAGGTAGCCCTTCTCTAAATTTATTATCAGCAGATCAAATTGATCGCATTGAAATTTTATACGGCGCCTCAGGTTCTAGTATTTATGGTTCTGACGCCATGGGCGGTGTCATTCAGATCTTTACCAAGGGCAACAATGTAGAACAGTCTAATATTTCGACTAGCGTGGGTTACGGCAGTAATAATCACTACCAAGTAGGCGTCACAGGTCAGCTTAAAAACGATACTTCGTCGTTAAGCTTAGGCGTCAGTCGCAATGAAACAGACGGATTTAGCGCGATTGCTAATAGTGATTCTTTTGATTATAACGCCGATGATGATGGCTTTGAGTCTACCAATGCCAGTTTGGCGTTACAGCATAAGCTCTCGGACTCTCTAAGCGCAGGACTCAGTGCTTTATATTCTGACTCTACCACTGATATTGACTCAGCAGGAAACGCGTTTCCGAATGCTTATTCAGATCAAAAAAACGGCAGTGCCAATGCTTATCTTCAATATCAAACGCCTTTGACAGTCAGTAAACTTAGTTACGGTCAAAGTATCGATAAATCTACTTCTCATGATGCCAACTCTATTAATTATCAAGAAGGCAGTCAATTTGATACTACCCAAGAGCAGGCGCGCTTAGAGACCAGTATCAACGCGCAACCTGGTACCGTTATCATCGGGGCAGAATGGTTGTCACAAAAATTAGACGCATCAGATGTTTTAGATTTTTCAGGTTATCCTAATCCTGCTGTGCAAACTCCTTATGACCCTGACGACAGAACGGTCAAAAGTGCCTTTGTTGGTTATCAGCTTGCAGACACTTATTACGACCTGCAAGCCAACTACCGTGTAGATGATAACTCCCAGTATGGTAACGAGAGCACTTACAATTTAGGAGCGGCTATACGTCCGTTGGCTGGCATGCGAATTGGTGCAAACTATGCGACTGGATTTCGCGCACCGACCTTCAATGATTTGTATTTCCCAGGCTATGAAAACCCTGACTTAAAGCCTGAAAGAACTGAAAATACTGAGGTATTCGTTGAATATGCTAATGATGCTCAGACGTCGCGCTTGACCGGTTATTACACCGATGCAGAAGACCTGATTGCAAATGGTAACAACATCAATGAAGCAAAAATCAAAGGAGTAAGTTTAACCTCGGATTGGAATATGAACGCCTTTATATTTGGCTTAGGTTATGACTACTTAGATGCGAAGAACAAAACCGCAAACAGTACTAACTATGATCAACAACTTGCCTACCGTCCTAAAAATAGCGGTTTGATTTATATCGGTTATCAACAGCCTATGTTTGATGTTCGCCTCGAAGCCAAACATACGGATGATAGAATCACGGCCGAAAACAATAAACTTGATAGTTACACGCTGCTTAATTTGAGTGGCGCTGTTTATATTAATCCTAATCTTCGCGCCAACTTGCGGGTAGATAATATCACTGATGAAGACTATACGCTTTCAAGCCAATTTGGTAACGTCTATGCCACTGAAGGTACCAGTTATTTCGGCTCACTTACCTATAACTGGTTTTAAGCTTACTTAGTCCAAAATAAAAACTATATTAATAATAAAAAAGGTCATCCATTAGATGGCCTTTTTTATGGCTGTTATTTGCGAAACATACTTCTATATATCATGGACACTTACTATTTATATCAGCCAATGGGTGACAAATTAACCGCCATCTATTACAATAATCACCCTCCGAGAGGTGTTGCACCATATGAATTGATGCTTGCGTTTGCGCTCTATAAACAAACTAAGCTGATGAATTCGTTATGTTAGGCTCGGTAAACTGTCTGATACTGGTTATTCCAGTCTTTGACAGCATAACAACGGCACCTGCGCTATTATTCTTTTTATCATACCTTAACCACTGATAGGAGCATATTATGGACGCAGTGTCTAACACCCCATCTGCCCATACGATCGACCCCTCTTTCACTGACTATAAAGTCGCCGACATTAGCCTTGCTGATTACGGTCGCCGTGAAATCACCCTAGCTGAAGCCGAAATGCCTGCCCTGATGGGTTTGCGTCGTCGCTACGAAGCCGACCAACCGCTTAAAGGCGCAAAAATCGCTGGCTGTATCCACATGACCATTCAGACGGCTGTCCTTATTGAGACGCTTGTCGCGCTAGGTGCGGAAGTACGCTGGACCTCATGTAACATCTTCTCAACTCAAGACCATGCTGCTGCGGCGATTGCTGCTGCTGGTATCTCTGTTTATGCTTGGAAAGGCGAAGCCGAAGAAGAGTACGAGTGGTGCTTACGTCAACAAATCCATGTTGGCGGCGAAGCCTCAGGTCAACTTTGGGATGCTAACTTAATCTTGGACGACGGCGGTGATTTGACTGCTTTGATTCATAACGATTATGCCCAAATGCTTGATAACATCCATGGTATCTCTGAAGAAACTACTACAGGTGTCCATCGTTTGGTTGAAATGCTAAATAAGGGTACGCTAAAAGTACCGGCTATCAACGTTAACGACGCGGTTACCAAGTCTAAAAATGACAACAAATACGGCTGCCGTCATAGCTTAAATGATGCCATCAAACGTGCTACCGATATGTTCCTTGCCGGTCGCCGTGCGCTAGTCATCGGTTATGGTGATGTGGGTAAAGGCTCAACGCAAAGCTTACGTCAAGAAGGCATGATCGTACGTGTCTCAGAAGTTGATCCTATCTGTGCTATGCAGGCCTGTATGGACGGCTATGAAGTATTGTCACCTTACATCAACGGCGATAACACCGGCGGCGCAGAGAATATCAACAAGCGCTTGCTTGAAGACACTGACATGATTGTCACTACTACTGGCAACTATCATGTTTGTGATAGACACATGCTTGCGGCACTTAAGCCTGGTGCGGTCGTTTGTAACATCGGTCATTTTGACACTGAAATCGATACCCAATTTATGCGTGACAACTGGCGCTGGGTTGAGATTAAGCCACAAGTGCATCAAATCTTCCGCTCAGACGATGAAAACGATTATTTGATTTTGCTTGCTGAAGGTCGTTTAGTAAACCTAGGTAATGCCACTGGTCACCCATCACGCGTGATGGACGGCTCATTTGCCAACCAAGTATTGGCACAAATGTATTTGTTTGAAGAAAAGTTTGCTGACTTGCCAGTTGATGAGCGCACTGACAACTTATACGTCAGAGTATTGCCTAAAAAGCTAGACGAAGAAGTCGCTGCTGCCATGGTTGCTGGTTTTAACGGTACATTAACTAAGCTGACGGAAAAACAAGCAGAGTATTTGGGTGTGCCTGTCGAAGGTCCGTTCAAGCCTGACGCTTATAAATACTAAAAGGAGCTAGCCTGTGAGTAAGCCTGCTTTCTCCTTCGAGTTTTTTCCGGCCAAAACCGAGCAAGGACATGAAAAGCTCCTCAGCACTTATGATGAGTTAAATAAGCTATCACCTGCTTACTTTTCAGTGACCTACGGTGCGGGCGGTTCAACCCGTAGCCGCACTTTGGATATTGTCCAAGCTTTGTGCGCGCGCGGTGAGACGGATATTGCGCCGCATATGTCTTGTATCGGTGATGATAAAAGTCAAATCGCCGAACTGCTCGATCTTTATAAAGGCTTAGGCATCCAGCGTTTGGTCGCCCTGCGTGGTGACTTACCCTCAGGTCAGGTTGGTATGGGTGAGCTACCGTTTGCGTTAGACTTGGTGAAGTTTATCCGTGAATATTCAGGTGATCACTTTCGTATCGAGGTCGCAGCCTACCCTGAGATGCATCCACAAGCGCGTAGCTTTGAGTTTGATGTTGACAACTTAGTCAATAAATATCAGGCTGGTGCCGATGCATCAATTACCCAGTTTTTCTATAACGCGGATAGTTATTTATATCTGCGTGATACGTTAGAGAAGCGCGGTATCGATACAGTAGCGCAGCCGTTAGTCGCAGGCATTATGCCGATTACCAACTCTAGCAATCTCGTACGCTTTGCCGATAGCTGTGGTGCTGATATTCCTCGCTATGTGCGTAAGCGCTTGGCAGATTTTGGCGATGACCGCACCGCTATTCGCGAGTTCGGCTTTGATGTGGTCTATCGTTTATGTGAGCGCTTGATTGCCGAGGGCGTACCTGCCATGCATTTTTATAGCATGAATAAGGTTGAGCCAAACAAGCGTTTGGTTGAAGCGTTAGGTTTGATTGCTTAAATATTGACCGAATGTATTGCTTAATGACTGGCGTTCTTAGGAGCGCCAGTTTTTTTGTTTTGCTGATGACTCATCTTATGCTAAGGACAGCCTTATTTGAGCTGTTTTTATTCCCCAAACACCTGTAACAATACCCCTCTCTTCTCAGCTCATATTCTGCTAATATATTGGGATGGATTATTGTTCAATTAAAGGATTAAGCGACTGTGCGACGTTTTTTTTATGCCTCCAGTAACGATACGAACACCCCCTTCCCCAAACTTAGCACCTTGCCTATGGGTGCTAGTGTCGAATTAACAGACAGTATTGTCCATCATTGGTGCCGGGTACTACGCGCAAATATCGGTGACCAAGGCATTTTGTTCGATGGCTTTGGCGGCGAATATCAGGTACAGCTACAAGCAATTAGTAAAAAAAATGCCACAGCGACTTTACTGACCCAGATCGAGAATGACCGCAGCGCTTCTATATTAACTAAAATCGGGCTGGTGATGAGTCGTGGCGAACGCATGGACTATGCGATTCAAAAATCTACCGAGCTTGGCGTTACTGCGATCCAACTCCTCAGCAGTCATCATGGCGAGGTCAACCTCAAACCCGCACAAGTTGAAAAAAAGTTGGCGCATTGGCAACAAGTCGCTATCGCCGCCTGTGAGCAATGCGGCCTCAATCGCCCACCACTTATTCTTGCGCCATTATCGATTGATGACTGGCTATTAAATATAGCCGCTAGCGAAAAATTAAACGAAAAAGAAATGGTGGTCAGCCCTATAGTAGCTGAGCTGAGCCAAGATTCTTATTATCAAGTATTACAGCAACCGGCAGATTTACGTTTGCAACTGAGCGTGCCAGCAGCAGGACAACCTTTGCGGCCAGAGACGCTATCAATTGCACTAAAAAGAGATAAACCCTACGTAGAGTTGCTCATCGGCCCCGAGGGTGGTCTGAGTAATGATGAGCGCGCACAAGCACAAGCAAGGGGCTTTGCGCCTTGGCAAATTGGCCATCGCGTATTGCGCACTGAGACTGCGCCGGTCGTTGCCTTGGCGACATTGCACGCGCTTCGTTGTTAACGACAAAATGTTATTGCCAATATCATGCTGATAGCTAGGGTAAACGAAGCGTGCTGATACGACCCTTTTCATTGCCTTGCACGCTGGGGGTATAACTTGTACCGCTAAGCTTACGATATTATTTACCAAGGTTATGTCTAGCAAAGACTGGCTAACTTTTTTGGCTTGATGTTGATTTAATGAGTCCAACTATGACTACTTTTACCACGCTTCCACTCTCGGACAAGCAGCAACTGTTGACCCAGTTATGCGAGCAATCTGAAGACGCCATCTTTATCCTAGATGCAGACTTTCGTTATCTATCAGTCAATGCCATTTATGAGATTATGATTGGTTACAGCGAATCTTTTTTGCTGGGCCGACCGCTTGGTATATATGCGGCTGAATTCTTATCAAAAGAAGAGCAAGCAATTTTACATGATCTCACCAAAGCCTTAGACAGCGAAGGATTTCATGAAATCGATTTTTCGATGGCGAATCGCTATGGACAAGTCCTAAACTGTCACATTACTTATCGCAGAATCTATGTGGGGCAAACGGCTTATTATGTCGGGGTGGTTCGTGATATGTCGTCTGTTGTCGAGGACAGAAAACAAGTGGCTCATCTGCTTAATTACGATCAACTGACCGGCTTGCCCAATCGCAAGGTGTTTTTGAGTCAGACCAGTGAGCTGTTGTTAGAGAGTTATCAAGAGGTGGTGATTGTACGTCTTAATATTGATCGTTATCGCAATCTTGCCAGCCTACTCGGCCCTGACGGTATCAATACACTCATAGAGAACTTTGTACTGCGGGTCAAAACCTTAAAGCTTGACAACTTACGCTGTTTTTCTCATTTTGGTGGTGATGATTTTGCTTTATTGTTCGAATGTAATGACGCCAATACCGTACGTAATCAGCTAGATAGCTTGATGCAAATGTGTGAGCATCCGTTCTCTATCAATGATGAGCCAGCCGAAGATGCGGACATTTATTGTCATATCTCCGTTGGCGTCAGTTACTTCCCTGAAAATGATCACGAAATGGCGGGGCTATTGACCAAAGCCGAGAAGGCCTTACATTATGTGAAGCAACAAGGTGGCGACGACATCTGTTGGTACAATAAAGCAATCAGCGAAGCGACTGCCAATAGTTTACAGCTAGAGGCCGAGCTTAGAGCAGCCAGCAATGAAGTTCAGTTTATACCCTACTATCAACCCAAGTTTGCCTTAGATACCGGAGCCATCACTGGCTTTGAGGCGCTGGTACGTTGGCAGCACCCCACTCGCGGACTGCTAAAACCTGTCCACTTTATGAACGCCATCATTACTCACAAACTGTCGTTTGAGCTATTCTCACAAATGGCAGTCCAAATTGCACAACAGCTATCAATTTGGCAAAAACTTGGCTTCGATCAGCATATCTGTATCAATGCGGATGCTGCTGAATTTAGCCATCCTGATTTTTATAAAATGGTCAGCAACTTGTTTTTGCAGTACGACATCAGCGCTCAACAATTGCACATTGAAGTAACAGAATCCTCATTGATACAACGCCATGCCAATGTCAAGAAACAGCTCGATTTACTAAAAGAGTTGGGGATTTGTTTGGCGCTAGATGACTTCGGCACAGGTTATGCATCTTTAAGCTATTTACAAGAATACCCTTTTGACTTTATCAAAATCGATAAAAGTTTTATATCAAAGATTGAAACCAACCGTACTCAATACGCCATCGTCAAGGCAATTTTAGATTTGGCAGTGGCACTTGACATGCAAGTTATCGCTGAAGGTATCGAAACCGAGCAGCAGCGTGATTTACTATTAGACATGGGTTGCCAGTACGGGCAAGGCTATTGGTTCGGCAAACCAGTGACTGCTGATATCGCAACCGAACTGCTAAGGCAGCAGTACTCATCCAAATAAGACATCTTAAGATATATATTGACTTTGGTAATGATAGTAAAGGGCAAGAGAAATATCAGCAAACTAAAGTCAGTAAGGCAGTTAACATAATGATATTAACAACTTATTTAATACCATTTTTCGTCGATTTTGCCCTTTCTAGCTTATTAATCCCTTTTTTGTCCAGATTGAAGACAAATTCAAATCTTTTTGTAAAAATGACTCGCTAGTTTTTTAGTCGATTATTATCATTCATTTTTTTCGCCTAACGTTGATTGCATAACGGATGCAAGGTAGGTTCATGACTTATCAGTGCTGTCACTAAACTTGTATAATCGCCTATGAAAGCCTATCTTTTATGGTGCATTTGTTAGAGCCAATTGAACATTAAACTGACTTTAACAATCACCATTCGTTTCAATACTATTTTATACAATCGACACCTTAGATGAGCCGTATCCGTCTCTACCATTCCAGTAGACACTTCGGATACAGTCAGTTCTGTCTCATGCGCGAAACTTTAGCGCATGAGACAGGATAACCAGCTATTGGTCTCGATTGCATTCCAAAAAGGACAGGAAGTTATGCAATACAAAGCGCCCTTACGTGACATTCAATTCGTGATGCATGAGTTACTCGACAGCGAAAGTCACTACAAAACTTTGCCTGCGTTCCAAGAAGCAGATCGCGAGTTGATGGACAGCCTGTTTGAGATGGCAGCGAGCTTTGCTGAAAATGAGCTATCACCACTGAATCAAAGCGGTGATGCTGAAGGTTGTCAGTTTAACAATGGCGCTGTTACCACGCCAAAAGGTTTTAAAGAAGCATACAAAGCGTATTGTGAGCTTGGCTTCCCAGCGTTGTCTGCTGAAGAAGCATTCGGTGGTCAAAACATGCCGTTTTCATTATCGACGGTCATTAATGAGATGGTTGGTACAGCTAACTGGTCATTCTCTATGTACCCTGGCCTATCACATGGTGCCATCCAGACCATTGAACATCATGGTACTGATGCCCAAAAACAAACTTACTTAGAAAAAATGGTCACTGGCGAATGGTCAGGTACTATGTGCTTGACTGAAGCGCATGCAGGTTCTGACTTGGGTATCATTCGTACCAAAGCTGAGCCAAAAGAAGATGGTAGCTATAGCATCACTGGTCAAAAAATCTTTATCTCAGCTGGTGAGCATGACTTAACCGATAACATTATTCACATCGTTTTGGCTCGTCTACCAGGCGCTCCTGCTGGCACCAAAGGCATCTCGTTGTTTATCGTTCCTAAAGTCATGGTCAACGAAGACAGCAGCTTGGGTGAGAACAATAAAGTCGTTTGTGGTTCTATCGAGCACAAAATGGGTATCAAAGCCTCAGCGACTTGTGTCATGAACTTTGATGGCGCAACTGGTTACTTGATTGGCCCTGAGAACCGTGGTTTACAGTGCATGTTTACCTTTATGAACGTCGCTCGTATCGGTACGGCAGTTCAAGGTTTAACGGCAGCAGAGTATGCGTTCCAAGGCTCACTGACTTATGCCAAAGACCGCTTAGCGATGCGTTCACTATCAGGTGCTAAAGCGCCAGAAAAAGTGGCCGACCCTATCATCGTCCATCCAGCGGTTCGTAACATGTTGTTGACCGAAAAAGCCTTTGCAGAAGGCGGTCGTGCCCTAGTTTATTACCTCTCGCATTTTGCGGATACCGTTGCCAAAGGCGAAGGCGACAACCTGAAATTTGCTGACCAAATGCTGTCATTATTGACACCAATTGCTAAAGCATTCTTGACTGAGACTGGTCTAGAAGCGGCTAACCATGGCGTACAAGTCTATGGCGGTCATGGTTTTATCAGCGAATGGGGCATGGAACAAAACGTCCGTGATACACGTATTGCTTGTCTTTATGAAGGTACTACTGAAATACAAGCACTCGACCTCTTAGGTCGTAAAGTGTTGGGTTCACAAGGTAAATTGCTTGCCAACTTCGTACAAATCATCCAAACGTTCTGTGAAGAAAACAGTGACAATGACGAGATGGGTCAGTTTATCCGTCCACTTGCCAAGCATCTAAAAGAATGGGGCGATTTGACGTCACGTATCGGTATGCAAGCGACTGAAAACGCAGATGCAGTCGGCGGCGCGGCAGTTGATTACTTATACTTCAGTGGTTACGTCACTCTAGCCTACTTATGGGCTCGTATGGCATTGGTCGCGCAAACTGAAATCGCTAACGGTAGCAGCGAGCAAGCATTCTATGATGCCAAGATTAAAACCGCACAATTCTACTTTGCAAAACTATTACCACGTACCACTACTCACGTACAGCGTATCGCTACTGGCGTTGAACCGTACATGACGATGGATGTTGATCAATTTGCTTTTTAATAAGCCCTAAGTAGATCCAATATTTGCTTAATGAACATCACTATTGTAATTAAAATCGGCAACATACCAAGGTGTGTTGCCGATTTGCTTATTGCGATACAGTTGCGCTTATAAAAACGATTATTTGCCAAAAAAACATTTTTGGTGTACGCGCAATTCACGAAGAAATACACAAGCTAAGCCTCTAATTTGCTAAACTTTAGCTATTGACCATTAAGGTTAACTCAAAAAGAACAACCGATAACCTTAACGTATTTAATTTTTATTCAATTGAACCAAAGGAATGTTTATGGCTGTTTATAATGCCCCTCTTAATGACATGCGCTTCATCTTAAATGATGTTTTTAAAGCGAATGAATTTTGGCAAAACAACGACAATCTGGCTCATGTTGACATGGACACTGTCGATATGATTTTAGAAGAAATGGCAAAACTGACCAAAAACGTTCTGCTACCTATTAACCGTAGTGGCGATGAAGAAGGTGCTACTTTTCAGGGTGATGGCGTTGTCACTACGCCAACAGGTTTCAAAGACGCTTATAAACAATATGCCGAATCTGGCTGGGTTGGTTTAAGCGGTAACGCTGAATACGGTGGTCAAGGCTTCCCAAAAATGGTCACTATGCTGACCGAAGAGATGGTTTTCACTGCCAACCAATCGTTTGCCCTCTACCCTAACTTGACTGTTGGCGCCACATTGTGTCTTAATGCTGCCGGTTCAGAAGAACAGAAACAAACCTATCTAGAAAAAATGTATAACGGCGAATGGGCTGGTACCATGTGCCTAACAGAGCCACATGCCGGTACTGACTTAGGTATTATCAAGACCAAAGCGGTGCCAAATGATGATGGTAGCTATCAGATTTCTGGTACTAAGATTTTCATCACAGGTGGTGAACACGACCTAACTGATAATATTATTCACTTAGTATTGGCAAAAACGCCTAACGCCCCAGAAGGCTCAAAAGGCATTTCTTTATTCGTCGTACCAAAATTCTTGGTCAACGAAGATGGCAGCTTGGGCGAGCGTAATACCTTGGCTGTTGGTTCTATCGAACATAAGATGGGTATCAAAGCGTCGGCCACTTGCGTCATGAACTTTGACAATGCAAAAGGCTGGATGGTTGGTGCTGAAAACACGGGTCTGTCTTCTATGTTCATCATGATGAACTATGAGCGTGTCACCATGGGTCTGCAAGGACTTGGTGGTTCTGAGCTTGCTTACCAAAACGCGGCACTGTATGCCAATGACCGTGGTCAAGGCCGTAGCGACACCCAACTACAAAGCCCAGAAAAACCAGCTGACGCGATTATTCATCACGCCGATGTCCGCCGCATGCTGTTAAATGCTAAGACCAATACTGAAGCATCACGCTGTTTTGCAATGTATGTCGCCAAAAACCTTGATGAAGAAAAATTTAGTACCGATCCAGAAGCAGCTGCTGCTGCTGCCGCTCGCGTTGCCCTACTGACGCCAGTTGCCAAGGCATTTTTGACCGACAAAGCCTTAGAAGCCACGGTTGATTGTCAGCAAGTCTTCGGCGGTCATGGCTATATTCGCGAATGGGGTATGGAGCAGATCGTTCGTGATACGCGTATTGCCCAGATTTATGAAGGCACCAACGGTATTCAAGCACTTGACCTACTAGGTCGTAAAGTGGCAAAAAATAATGGCAAATACGTCACCCACTTCTTAGGTGAGATTCGTGATTTCGTCAATAATATGCAAGCGGATCATGCGATCAAACAAGCAACCCTAGAGGCTGCGGATACGATAGAAACTCTTACCCAAACGGTACTGGCTAATATTGGCGAGCGTAAAAACGAAATCAATGGCTGTGCTGTTGACTATATGCATGCCTTTGGCTATCTGTGCTATTCGTACATGTTTGCATTGATGGTGGAAGCCGCTAACGGTCAAGAGGGCGAGTTCTACACCAACAAGGCCAAACTGGCTGATTACTTTGTCGGTCGTGTCTTGCCACGTATCGATGCGCATGCGCAAATGGTAAAAGCAGGTAGCGATCCGATGATGAACTTTGATCTTGACTACTTTGATGTACCTGCTAGCTAAATAGCCGTCATCGCCATTCTATAAGATTTTAAATAAGGGGACAGTTACGCTACTGTCCCTTTTTTTGCCAAAAATATTTTCAGCATAACTGCTAACAAAATAACTCACTATCAATGCATGGTTCCGATTAGAATAACGCAAGACAAACTATAGTCAGAGCATTTCTAAACCGCTACGGTGTTACCCGCCCTAGATGTACTCAGTGTACTATCTGCGGTCGGTCGCCTTGCAGCGATTCTAAAATTCCTTGACTATAGCGTTCGAGTGACTTCATAAGATGACCAAGTTTTTAGCATAGCCTATACGGTATACCAAATAACACTGTTTGGAACCTAACAAAAAAAATATTCGAAACCTAACAATAAAAACGGCTAAAACCACCATGATAGAGGATGCGACGTGCCAGAATTAAAACGCATTTTACAGCAGATTACGGCGCTAAGTGATGTACCCGATCCTGCGGTACTAAAACGCTTAATAGATGAGCTACGGGTGAGCGATAAAGAGCCTGCGCTCGCCAATGAAAACATTCAGGATTTGATTGATATCTTACGCCATCATCCAGAATATGGAGACGGGCTGGCAAGCTTTGTACTAAAACTCATTATCCAATACCGGCAAATTGCGCTCTATACCGACACGGGCATCATGTCGGATCAAGGATTTTTTAACAGTTTGCGGCGTTTAGTCGGTCATCGCTTTTTGCCATTACTGCCGCAAGAGGACTCCGTTGTTGAGCTGGTTGGTTATTTATTTGATAAGCGCTCTGACGAGCGCTGGTTGGCCAATATCGACAAAGAAAAGTGGGATGAGCTGGTTGAATTAATCAGAGTCGAAGAAGCGCATTTAGATCTGGTCGCTACGGCGAAAAATAGTATTTTAAACGCGATTATCATTTTGTCTTATCGCATCAGTGGTATCGGTCTGCACCCTGATTTGATGGAATCTTACCCCCAAATATTAAACTACTCAGCGTCTTTTGTAGCACAAAATCAAGAAGCAGTACTGTTCGTCAATCAATATAGACAGGCGCATGAGCTTGATACCTTGACTGATATTACCCCCGAAAAAGCGGTCGATCCAGCGCCGTTGCTCGTCATGATTGAGCAGTGCGAAGACATCGTTGCCACGGTGCGTAAACGTATTTATAAGACGGGTATTTCTATTCGTCTGACCAATATGATGCTACGTCTAGACCAAAGCTTGCAGCGTATGCGTATCTTGACTGAGCTGGTGACTGATGATTATAACAAGCGTGATCTTGCCGTCATTGAACTCATCCAAACGCTGATTACCACCGCCAATCGTCGCTATAGTATCGGTTATTTGATCGATAATAATACCAAGTTACTCTCGCGAAAAGTGACAGAAAATGCAAGCCGCGTCGGTGAGCATTACATTAGTACTGATAAGGCCGGTTATCAGGAAATGTTCAAAAAAGCCTCAATTGGGGGCTTTATCATTGCTTTTATGGCGACCACCAAGATACTGGCTTATCATTTGGCCCTCGCACCGATGGGTCGGGCATTTATTAATAGTATGATTTATGGTTTGGGCTTTGTTTTTATTCATGTCATTCGCGGTACGGTCGCCACCAAGCAGCCTGCCATGACAGCGGCGGCTATTGCCTCCACCATATCAGACGGCTCTGGTAAAAAATCTCGACAGCTGACCAAGCTGTCAGAATTGGTCGTTGATATTTTGCGTACCCAATTTATCGCTATTATGGGTAATGTGATGGTGGCGATACCCGTTGCCCTTATCATCTCTTTTGCTTGGCTGCAATATACGGGCACACCGATGATTGATACCGAGAAGGCGGGCCATCTCCTCCATGATCTCGACCCTTTTCGCTCGCTCGCCCTGCCCCATGCTGCTATCGCTGGTGTGTATTTATTTTTATCGGGTTTGATCGCTGGCTATTACGATAATTTAGCGGTTTATAATCATGTTGGCGCCCGTATACAGCGCCATAAGTTGCTAAAGTTCCTGCTTCCCAAATCATGGTTACAGCGTTTAGGCGGCTTTGTAGAAGCCAATTTGGGTGCCATCATGGGCAACTTCTTATTCGGCGTATTTTTAGGTAGCACCGCCACTATTGGTTTTATCTTTGGCTTACCCATTGATATTCGCCATATTGCCTTTGCCTCAGCCAACTTGGCACATGGGTTATTCAACATGCCTGCCGATCAAATCAGCTGGAACGTCATCTTACTGTCCATTCTTGGTGTCGCCCTTATCGGTATCGTCAACTTAATGGTCAGCTTCTCCCTCGCCTTGTTCGTGGCGCTACGCTCAAAAGAAGTGCGCTTCTTTGAATGGGGTCGCCTGACCAAACTGGTGTTTGGTCACATTATCAGTCATCCATCTGACTTCTTTTGGCCACGTGATAAACCCATGAAATATGCGCGTATCGATAGCCAAGGTCGCATGATTTTTGACGATACCTCAGCGCAAAAAGGCGGCAAGCCCTTACCCAGTAATTATGTGGTACGACGTTTATCGGACGTAAAAATACTACCCAAATCAATGCAAGGCAATATGCAAAATGATCCAGCAGTGACCGACATACAATACGACAATCAGACAGCTGACAATAACTTTGATCCTACGACGGGTAATCGTGAAGCGCACAACACCGCGAATCAAACCATGGCCAAAAAAATAGTAGATCTCGATGATGGTCTGCTGGATGACGATCTCAATAGTGTGCCATACACCGATGATATTCAATATGATAAAACTACGAAAACCCTTGATAGCCTGGCGGCTAACAGCGATGAAGTGAGTAGTGATGAGACAGGGAATGCTGACTCTGATAGCAAAAACGCAGGCGATGCCAAAACCCCACTGCCAAAACCGAAAAAGCCACCTAAGTTGCCCAGTTAAATCGGCAGTTTTGGTGGCTTATATAATCGCTTCTTTTATTGTCTAGCAGATGATTTTTTTATAGAAACAGTTACAGCCAACTGTTTCTACAGCTATGGCTAGCAAATCCAGCCGTTATGGCGGATGACAATGGGCACTTGAGGTAATGACATCTTCATCGCCCAATCGATAAGCCAATAAGTAATTACCCCAGACGCAGCCACCGTCCAAGGCGCGGGCATGTGGTAAATCGACCTCACCTTTTAATGCCGCCCAATGACCAAATAATATCTTACGCGTGCGCGGTACTTGCCACTCAAACCATGGCAAAAAGTCTTTTGGCATCGAGTCATCTAAACTTGCTGTAAAGCTAAACTCGAGCAAACCATCCTGCTTGCACAAACGCATACGCGTAAAGTAATTTGCAATCGCCCGCATCTTGGTAAAGCCATCAATGTCTGAATGCCACTCATCAGCGGTCTTGCTATATAAGTTCGGCAACAATCGATCAAGCTGTTTTAAGCTGCCTCGCAGTTGCGCCTCTAACTGCTGGGCATAGTCTGCGGCTGCTTCAATAGTCCAATGCGGCGGGATACCAGCATGTACCAATACCGTCTGCTCATCAGGATAAGCCAATATTGGCTGATGGCGTAGCCAGTTTAACAACTCATCGCAATCATCGGCGGCAAAAATAGGAGCTGTTTTGTCTTTTTTCTTGAGCTTTGCAGCGCCGCGCCAAACAGCGATCAAATTAATATCGTGATTACCTAGTACTGTCGCTGCTGCGCCTTGCTCACAAAGCGCCTTTACATGACGCAAGGTATTCAACGAGTCTTCGCCGCGTGCCACCAAGTCACCCGCAAACCACAACTTATCCTGCGCAGAGTCAAAATCTAATGTGTCGAGTAGATTAAGGTACGCCGCATAACAACCTTGCAGATCACCGATGACGTACTGGTGGCGAAAGCTCATAAACCCTCATATCTCTATCTAATGACTTTTTTTATTTCTAAATAAATATTTTTGAATGATGAATTAAACCTCTATTTTGCGCGCCTGATTGCTCAAATTGACAAAGTCTTTTACGCTCAAGGTCTCGGGACGCGCTTGTGGATCAATAGCGCAAGTAGCAAAGTCTTCTTCGCTCAATGTCGGCAACAAGGTAGACTTCTTAAAAATAGCACGTAGTGTCTTACGACGATGATTAAAGGTTTCGCGCACGACAACGGCGAAATACTCTTCGTCTTCTGCCACGATTGGCTTATTGATATGCGGGGTCAGGCGAAAGACTGCGCTGGTGACCTTTGGTGGTGGATTAAATGCGCCACGTGGCACAGTCAATAGATAGTCGGTATCACAGTGATATTGCATGATGACCGACAAGCGACCATAGGTTTTGCTGCCGACATCAGCGGTGATACGTTCGACCACTTCTTTTTGCAACATAAAGTGCATGTCTTGAATCACATCAGCATAACTGAGCAGATGAAAAAGTATCGGTGTAGAGATGTTATACGGTAAATTACCCACCACACGTAGTTTGCCACGCTCAGGGCTATAGAGCTCACGATAATCAACGTGCATGGCATTGTCTTTGATGATCGTAAAATTTGGATGGCTATTAGCCCCAATACGAATGCGCAAACTATCGGCCAAATCACGATCCAGCTCTACCACGGTCATCGCATCGACTTCTGCCAATAGCGGCTCTGTTAGCGCGCCCATGCCCGGTCCAATCTCGATTAAATTATCATTACGCTCTAAACGAATGCTCTCAACAATCTCACGGATAACACTACGGTCATGTAAGAAGTTTTGACCAAAGCGTTTACGCGGTTGGTGTTTGGCAGCCCGTAGGCTGTTAGAAATAGTTTGAGCATCAAACGTAGTCTTGGACATAAAAAAGTCTTAATAGGTAAAAAAAAGGGTCGATAAGTCGATGCCAGTGATATATTGGCTTTATAATGACAAATTATAGCACAGCTCATAAATTTGCTGTATTTTTGAGAAATTTTATCGGTAAACTGCTCATACCTTAGCGCAATCGACACA
Organism: Psychrobacter sp. 78a-MNA-CIBAN-0178; assembly: GCF_040309625.1. Taxonomy (NCBI): domain Bacteria; kingdom Pseudomonadati; phylum Pseudomonadota; class Gammaproteobacteria; order Moraxellales; family Moraxellaceae; genus Psychrobacter; species Psychrobacter sp. 78a-MNA-CIBAN-0178. The sequence continues at coordinate 229,645 of NZ_JBEOOZ010000002.1, read as the reverse complement.
TTGTTTTTTTGCCCTCAAGCCATTTACCATAACGTCCGTTATGGGAATAATGGGGCATTATCGTTAAGCCACCTGATCAAAATAACCCAAGTTTGTTTGTACGGATTTGACGGCAGGGGCCAGACTGTGTTTGATGATTCATAAATGACCATTATTCACACTAAGGTATATCCAATACTGCGCGATAAATCTCGCTAAGGCACCGACTTATGCCAGAGGTCTATTAATAAGCGATTTGTCTGCCATTTCATTAGCCATATTCAACGCTTGGTATAAGCTGGTAGCACTTGCACCGCCACATCCTGCCAAATCAAGCGCCGTCCCGTGATCAACCGAGGTGCGAATATAAGGCAACCCTAAGGTAAGATTGACCGTATCACCAAAACCATGCGATTTAAGCACCGGCAAACCTTGGTCATGATACATCGCAATCACCGCATCGCAATTTGCCAAATGTCTTGGCGTAAATAAGGTATCCGCTGGCATCGCCTCTGATATATCGACGCCCGCATCGATAAACTCACGCAATACGGGATTGATAATCTCAATTTCCTCAACGCCCAAATGCCCGCCCTCGCCTGCATGTGGGTTAAGACCGCAGACCAAAATACGTGGCTGCGTTAAGCCGAATTTCTCGCGCATATCATCAATGACAATTTGTACTGTTTGCCGCACATTCTCAGCGGTAATGGCGACAGGAATATCCTTTAATGCTAAATGTGTGGTGACGAGCGCCACTTTCATCGCTTGATTAGCGAGCATCATCACGACTTTCTCACAGCCACTTTGCTGCATAAAAAATTCAGTATGACCACTAAACATCGTGCCATCGAGCAACTTTATACCAGCATCTATCAAGGCAGATTTTTGCAATGGCCCTGTGACGATAGCAGCGACTGTTTGGTTGGTTGCCATCTGATGGGCAATTGCTAATTGCTTGGCAACCATCGCTGAATTGTTAATGTCGATTTTTCCACGAACGACTGGCGCAGCACAAGGCGTATTCAGCAGGATAAAAGCACTATCGCTATCCATAGTTTGCTGTGATAGTTGACTTAAAAAATCATCAGCTTCTATATTTACATCCAGTATTTGCCAAGCAGGACAGCTTTCGAGCACACCAGCCACCACAAGCTCGTTTGCCCGCGTTTGTATAGCGGTGCTATCTGCCGTGACCCATATTGGACGTTCAAAATCTTGCAACTTGCCTGCAGCCGCTAATAGCAGTACGACATCCATACCAATGCCTGCCGGTTCACCGGTTGTGATTAATAATGGCAGTTTTTTTTGTGTATCTTGCATAATAGCAACCCCTTTATATTCAAAATAAGTATTTGATTTAATTATTATTTTTATTGTTAGAAAAAATATTTATATTCACATTGTATAAACGATTTCTTTACGTATTACAACCCTGATTTAGATTAGATAGTTGTTTATAGCGTCTGAAAAAAGTGCATTATGTGTTAAACTTTCGTTTCTCATTTTAGCATTTTTAAGCAAACGCTGAGACCACCTTTTGGTACTGCTGTCGTAGAAGTGCAGCGCGCTTGCTTTGCTGTATCATTGCTAAAATAAGCATTTATATTAAACACTTTTCACACCCTTTTTTATACGACTTTTGACATATTAGGCACTCATGGCAGACAAAGAAAAAACCGACGACTTACTCAATCAGACACCGCCGCACAATATTGATATTGAAAAGGCCTTGCTCGCGTCTTTGATGAGTATCGAAGAGGCGTATGACAAGATTGCAGATATCGTCACCAAAGACGATTTTTATGCGGGGCGGCACCAGTATATTTTTGATGCCATTGCTCATCTAGCGGCGGTCAACGAGCCTTACGATACGGTCATGGTTCATGATTGGCTAGAAGCACAGAAACTGCTAAAAAGTGCGGGCGGTGACAGTTATTTGGCCGACATCTTGAGCCAAAGCCCTGCCACCTTATTCAACCTGACCGCCTACGCCCAGCGCGTACGTGAGCTGTCTACCCTACGCCAATTGATCACGACTGGCAACGAGATGCTAACGCTGGCCTATAATCCCAAAGACCAAACCGTCAGTGATATTTTGGACAGCGTCGAGGGCAAGATATTCAGTATCAATGAGCAGCATAACAAACGCGCTGAGCAGCGTGGACCCGTCGGCATTACCGCGGTTTTGACCAACGTTATTGATAAAATTCAAGAGCTAAAGTCCAATCCAGACGGCATGATTGGTCTACAAACGCCATTTGCGGAGTTGAATAACAAAACGCAAGGCTTGCAAGCAGGTGACTTAATCATCGTAGCGGCGCGTCCTTCTATGGGTAAAACCACCTTTGCCATGAACTTGGCAGAAGGGATTTTATTTAATGAAGATTTGCCCGTGGTGGTATTTTCGATGGAAATGCCCGCAGAGTCTATCGTCATGCGTTTGCTGTCCTCATGGGGCGCGATTAATCAGACGCATCTCCGTTCTGGGCAAATGAATGAAGATGAATGGGCAAAAATGATGAATGCCATTCAACACTTGCAATCTAAGCACCTTTATATTGATGATAGTACTGCTTTGCCACCATCTGAGATGCGTTCACGCTGCCGCCGTATTGCAAAAAACCATGATGGCAAACTTGGCGCTATCGTCGTCGATTACTTACAGTTGATGAAAGTCCCTAATCTTGATGGCAACCGTGTTGGGGAAATCTCTGAGATTTCACGGAGTCTCAAGGCGCTAGCACGTGAGCTTGAATGCCCCGTCATCGCCTTATCACAGCTTAACCGCAGTCTAGAAAACCGCCCCAATAAGCGCCCTATCATGTCGGATTTGCGCGAATCGGGCGCGATTGAGCAGGATGCCGATTTGATTATGTTTATCTATCGCGATGAGGTTTATAATGAAAACTCAGATCACAAAGGCGTGGCTGAAATCATCATTGGTAAACAGCGTAACGGCCCTATCGGTACCCTACGTTTGGGCTTTGAAGGGCAATTTACCCGCTTTATTAACCTGACGCCAGAATACTATCAAAACGCGAGTTTCGAAAATGATGAATAAGTATCCATCAATAAATAACGATTAATAAAAAGGCCAGTGATTCATCAGTTGATCGATGTTTCACTGGCTTTATAACTTTGCTGATAAAGAAGCCGATTATGCGCACCATTACTATTAAACCAAAAGCCATCACTCATAATCTTAACCAAGTTAAAAAACTGGCACCCCAGTCTAAAGTCCTCGCTATGGTCAAGTCCAATGCTTATGGGCACGGAATCGCAGCGGTACTGCCCGCATTATCACAAGCTGATGGTATCGGCGTTGCAACCTTAACTGAGGCGCTGGAAGCCAGACAATTGGGCTGGGATAAAACCATTGGTTTAATCGAAGGTGCCTTTACCGCTGATGAGTGGCAACAAGCGATTGAGCATGATATTAGCTGCGTGATTCATCATAACCAGCAGTTGCAGTGGGCGTTGGACAATATGCCAGCCGCTGATAGCGCAACCAGAGTAGTTTGGATTAAATACAACACTGGTATGAACCGCTTGGGCTTCAATGCAGAAGGTGTGATTGCAGCGGCTATACAGTTACATAAAGCAGGTTATCAGCTTATTTTAACGACTCACTTTGCCAATGCCGATGACCGCACTCATCCATTAAACGTGCTACAGATTCAGCGGTTTTCGGAGGTGTTAAGTACGTTGCAAGCAACCATTAGCGCCGATATTAAAGGTTCCTTATGCAATTCAGCCGGTATCGTCAATTTCTCAGAGCACCATTACGACTGGGTACGTCCCGGCATCATCTTATATGGTAGTGCCCCCGTCATTGATAAAAATGCGCAAGAATTGGGTTTGCAGCCAGCGATGGAGTTTAGCGCCCAGATTATGGCACTGCAGACGGTCGATCTAGGAGATGCCATTGGTTATGGTAGCCGCTGGACCGCACAACAGGACACCAAAACGGCACTGGTCAGTATCGGCTACGGTGATGGCTATCCGCGTGTGGTCAGCGACGACGCTTACGTCTCTGTCATAGATAGCATAAATCATCAAAGCTACCGATGTGCGGTACTTGGAAGAGTAGCCATGGATATGATCGTCATTGATGTCAGTAGCGTACCAGAAGATACCGCGTTGAATAGTAAGGTCATACTCTGGGGCGATGCGCCACACGTTGACGAAGTCGCTGCCCACGCTGGCACCATTAGCTACGAGCTATTATGCCGTCTCAGCTTAAGGCCAAACCGTATACAAGCTTAATATCGCAAGGTAACCATAAACTTAACACTCGAATGATGGGTATATTAGGCGCAGAAAAATTGGACATTTACATTAAGACTAATTGCGCTATACTAAAAGTTTGTTGTCACCCCAGCATACGCACTGACGCAATGCTATTACAGACTGATGACGTTTCATTGACCGCGATCGACTGCTAGGATTACTATGAGTTTGCGCCATTTTTTGACCTTATCTGATTTAACCCAACAAGAACTAGAAAACCTAATCAAACGCGCCAGCGAGTTGCGCAAGATGCAACACGCCGGTGAGATATATCAACCGTTTGTGGGTCGTACGCTCGGCATGATCTTTGAGAAGTCGTCCACTCGTACGCGCATCTCATTTGAGACTGGTATGGGGCAATTTGGCGGTAGTGCTATCTTTTTGTCACCCAACGATACCCAGCTAGGACGCGGTGAGCCATTAGAAGATTCAGCTCGCGTTATCTCTAGTATGGTTGATATCATCATGATTCGTACCTTTGGTCATGAGAAAGTTGAAACCTTTGCTGAATACTCAAGCGTGCCTATTATCAATGCCCTTACCGATGACTTTCATCCTTGCCAGCTCTTGGCTGATATGCAGACCTATTATGAGCATCGCGGCAGTATCGAAAATAAAATCGTCACGTGGGTTGGTGACGGCAACAATATGTGTGCTTCTTACATGCAAGCGGCCAATCAATTTGGCTTTGAGTTACGTGTAGCGGCGCCTTATGGCTTCGAGCCTGACCCTGAACTGATGAAACGCTTCTCGCATTGCGTTAGTATTGTGGAAGACGTTCAAGAGGCAGCGAAAGACTCTCATTTGATTGTCACCGATGTCTGGGCCAGTATGGGGCAAGAGTCTGAACAAAACACTCGTGCACGCCGTTTTGCCTCTTATCAAGTGACACCTTCACTACTCGATAAAGCCGATCCTGACGTGGTATTTATGCACTGCTTGCCAGCGCACCGCGGTGAAGAGATTTCTCACGATATGCTTGATGACCCGCGTTCAGTAGTGTGGGACGAAGCAGAAAACCGCTTGCATGCCCAAAAAGCACTGATGGAATTTTTATTAAAAGATAAGATTAAACTATAGTCAAAATATCCTAAAATCGCTACGGTATTGCTGATATCAATTTTTTGTAGCCTCTGTCTGCGCAGGCACAGCAAGCAAAGAAAATTGATATCAGCAGTGCGTCATTTATTGATATTACTTTTCGCTAACTATACCTGCATAAAAAACCTCTGCCCGAAGTAATTATAAAATAAACCATATAAGAAAGGCAGATCACATCTATTGTGGTCTGCCTTTTTATTGTCGCCCAACAATTATTAGTCAGTTAACAAGCCCTTTAACGGGTAAAGGTCGTTACGCCAGTACTGCCCGCTTTTAATAATACATCGGCTTGGTTGGCAGCAAAGATACCATTACAGACGACCCCAACGATATTGTTCAACTCTTTCTCAAGCGCTATCGGATTACTAACATCCAAATCATAAGTATCTAAAATTACATTACCATAATCAGTCACAAAGTCTTCACGGTAAACAGGATCACCGCCTAGACGAGCCAATTGACGTGCCACATACGAGCGCGCTTGTGGTAGTACTTCTATCGGTACGGGGAACTCGCGACCCAATATCTCAACGCTCTTACTCTCATCAACCATACAGATGAACTTATTGGACGCTGCAGCGACGATTTTTTCACGAGTCAGTGCACCACCACCGCCTTTAATCAATTGTAAATGGGCATTAACTTCATCAGCACCATCAATATAGACATCTAGCGTGCCAGCAAAGTTCAAATCAACGATTTCAATACCAAAAGCACGAAGTTTGTCTTCCGTCACCTGCGAGCTTGCAACCGCGCCAGCAAGCTTGATGGTCGGCAACAATTCAATCAAACAGTTCACCGTACTGCCTGTGCCTACTCCAAGTATCATGTCGTCTTCGATATAGCTTAGAGCAGCTTTGGCTGCGGCTTGTTTCTGTACTTGCTGATCACTCATCATAAATCCTTGGCAGAATAAACGTATCATTGTAAAAAAGGTAAAATGCGCCGCTATTATAACCGATGACTTTGATATATGTCAGCGTAATAGCCACACTAATCGCAAGTCATTTACTCAACTTTTAAAATGAAGACAGATAAGGCAACCAAAACACCAAGGCCAACAGCGTGACTAGTAATACTGGCGGCGTAATGAGCAGACCGATTTTCATATACTGCCCCCAGCTTATTTTATAGTCTTTTTCTGCCAATACATGGAGCCACAATAAAGTCGCCAGACTACCGATAGGCGTAAATTTCGGTCCCAAATCATTACCAATCACATTAGCATAAATCATCAGCTCACGAGTGGCTGCGGGTACTTGCGCACTATCAATAGCCAGTGCGCCCACTAAGGTCGATGGCATATTATTCATGATAGAAGCCACGATAGCCGAAAGGAATCCAGTCCCTACTGTAGCGATAACATTGCCCTGCTGCCCTAACCAGTTAAGTATTTGAGCACCATAAGCCGTTAATCCTGCGTTACCCAAGCCATAAACGACTAAGTACATACCGATTGAAAACAACACGATTTGCCAAGGCGCTTTACGTACGACATCAGATACAGAAACAATAGCACCCCGACCACCTTGCCAACAGCGCCCTGCAATAGCTATTAGCAGCAGTGCAGCAGCGCCAGTGACGAGGGAAATAGGAATACCTAGTGATTCAGTCGCGAAATAAGTAACCATTAATAATGCTAATAGCGGAAAAGCTGCCCTAAACACCATCGGATCTTCAATAGCGGATGCAGGTGCACTAAGACTGGCAATAGAATAGTGTGTTGGAATTTGGCGGGCATATACCACCCATAGCACTGCTAATGTCGCGATGACAGAGACAATATTTACCGGCACCATGACTGCTGCATAACGTCCAAAGCCAATATCAAAATAATTGGCGCTAACAATATTAACCAGATTAGAAGTCACTAACGGCAGGCTGGCGGTATCAGCGATAAAGCCAGTGGCTATGATAAAAGCCAACGCAGATGGCGGTGAAAAATTAAGACGTAGCAATATAGCGATGACAATCGGTGTTAGTAGTAACGCGGCACCATCATTAGCAAAAAACGCGGAGATAAATGCGCCCAGTATCACAATCATGGGAAACAACAACCGTCCCTGCCCATTGCCAAGTCTGGCCACATGTAGCGCCGCCCAACCAAAAAATCCCGCTCTATCTAAGATAAGCGAGATGATAATTAGCGCCACAAAAGTAAAGGTTGCATCCCAGACGATGTCCCATACAATACCGACATCGGATAACTGCACCACGCCAAAAGCTAAGGCGATTAAAGCCCCACCCAGCGCGCTCCAACCAATGCCTAATCCTTTAGGCTGCCATATCACCAAAACCAAAGTCACGATAAAGATAATTAATGCGAGCATGGAGCAACCTTATTTGAGCTGGCTTTTTTAACCGTATTGGTTTAACCGATTTTGTTGAGCTATTTGGTTTAGCCGATTGAATCTATAATCAGTTCGAAATAAAATCGATACGCTGATGTTATCGTGCAGTTGGGATAAATTTTCCTTGCGTGCTGTTATCTTTCGATGCTGCACAAAATTCATCCCAACCGTACTGTATCGTTTTTAAAGTGGGTCAACTATATAAAAGACTAAATCGACTTTTGATTGACACGTTGCGACACTGCTTCAGCACTTTCCACCCGCTCAGAGTACCTATCTGTCAAATAGGCTGAACGTCCACGAGTGAGCCAAGTAAACTTTACCAGCTCTTCACAGACATCAACGAGACGCAGATATAAGGGCGACTTGTCCATGCGATTATCGTCATTAAACTCTAAAAAGGCCTTAGGGATAGACGATTGATTCGGGATAGTAATCATGCGCATCCAGCGCCCAAGAATACGCAGCTGATTGACGGTATTAAAGCTTTGGCTGCCACCGCTCACTTGCATCACCGCTAAGGTTTTGCCTTGGGTTGGACGTACGCCGCCCAGTGCGAGTGGTATCCAATCGATTTGTGCTTTCATAATGCTAGTCATACTACCGTGACGCTCTGGACTCGCCCACAGCATACCCTCTGACCACTGCGCCAGCTCGCGCAGCTCTTGTACCTTTGGATGATTGATATCAGCATCATCTGGCAGCGGTAGACCCGATGGATTAAACATCCGTACCTCGCAGCCATACCAACGTAATAGACGGCTTGCCTCTTCAGCCGCCAGCCGCGAAAACGAGCGCTCACGTAATGACCCGTATAGCACTAGTATTTTAGGCGGATGACGCGGATCATTTGGCGCAATCAATGACTCAATATCAATCGGTTGTAATTGACTGGCATCAATATTGGGCAAGTCATCTAGATTGAATAAGCCATCTAGATTGGATAAATCGTGTATGTCAGATTGCCCTGTATTAACCTTTACCATGATGTAGAACCTCTCCATCCTCTTTAGTAAAGCTGCTCACTGGGTTTTCTAACAATTCAAACACTCGCTCTGAAGGTCGGCATAACGCTGCGCCTTTATCCGTGACCACGATAGGACGGTTAATTAAGATAGGATGGGCCATCATCGCATCGATAATGTCGTCATCAGATAACTCAGGATTGTCTAAGCCCAGCTCATCATTGATGGCTTCTTTACTACGTAGCAACTCTCTTGGCGAGAGGTTCATTTTTGCCAATAGCTCAACCAAGTAATCACGGGTTGGCGGGTTTTTCAGATACTCCACTACTTTTGGCTGCTCGCCTGATGCCTTCATGATGGCTAACGTATTGCGAGAAGTACCGCAGTTAGGATTATGAAAAATTAATGGTTTCATAGCAATCTCACCTATTTTATGGGTATGGTTATTAATAATATATTTGTTCAGAAAACGTTTATTAAGAATCTATTAGTTCTACTACTTCTATTAGTTAAGAGATAGTTATTGAGTCAGCTATCGGCTTAGCGCTTACTTTACAGATTGTCTTTATTATTAAGTTTAGCAGTCTCACATCCACTCAAAATTTCCATGAGCGAGGCACACAGCTCTGGATGTCCCGCACAGCAGTCTTGCAATAAAAACTGCACGACCGCCTCCATATGCGACAACGAGGCGCGATAGATTATTTGCCGACTTTGGCGTTTTGACACTACCCACCCTGCTCGTGCCAGCACCGATAAATGCGCCGACATAGTGTTATGCGGCACAGACAGCTGACGGGCTATCTCACCCGCAGGCAAGCCCTCAGGCTCTTGACTGACAAGTAACCTAAAGGCTTTGAGACGAGTATCTTGAGACAGCGCAGCGAAGCTTGCGATAGCATTTGTTATTTCCATATGTCCAATAATACAGACATATGGAAATAATTCAATACTTTTGAATTCACTACCCTATAAGAAGGCTGTTTTTTTACTTAAAAACCATCAGTGCAGTAAAACTGCTATAAAAACTGCAATAGGGCCTTGCATGATAATCAAAATCAGCATAGGCTAATCTATTTCGTTTTTATATTCATTTTTTAGGGATCATTATGCTGTCACATTGGGTACGCGCCATCTTACAAGCCACTGTCTATGACGTTGCTATTCAAACGCCACTTGAAGCGGCACCCAAGCTGACCCAACGTTTTGCTAATGATATTCGATTTAAACGCGAAGACCTGCAACCAGTCAAATCCTTTAAATTGCGCGGTGCTTATAACCGCATCAGCCAATTGAGCGATGAACAAAAAGCGCGCGGCGTGATTTGTGCGTCGGCAGGTAACCATGCGCAAGGCGTGGCTTACTCGGCACGCAAGTTATCGCTTAATAATATCATCGTTATGCCAACCACTACCCCTGATATCAAGGTAGATGCCGTCAGAGCGCTTGGTGGCAACGTTGATCTGCATGGTGATAGCTTCGATCAAGCCAACCGCTATGCGATTGATCGTGCTGAGCGTGAAGGCTTAACCTTCATTCCTCCTTACGATGATGAATTGGTTATCGCTGGACAAGGCACTATTGGACTTGAGCTAACCCAGCAGTGGCGCAACATGGATTATGTTTTCGTTGCCGTTGGTGGTGGTGGTTTGGTCTCAGGTGTCGCAGCCTTCCTAGGTGAAGTTGCCCCGCACGTTAAAGTCATCGCTGTAGAAGCAGAACAATCGGCCTGCCTAAAAGCGGCGTTAGAGACTGGCGAACGCGTAAAACTTGAGCAAGTAGGACTGTTCGTCGATGGTGTGGCAGTCGCGCAAATTGGTGAATTGCCTTTTGATATCGTCCGTATGCAAAAAAGCGATAACTCAGGGCCTTTGGTCGAGCCTGACGTTGTCACTTGTACCAATGATGAAGTCTGTGCGGCGGTCAAAGACATCTTTGAAGAAAACCGTAGCATCGTTGAGCCTGCTGGCGCGTTACCCGTTGCGGGCATGAAAAAATATATCGAAGCTCATAATCTACAAGGCAAAAACTGCGTAAGCATCATCTGCGGTGCCAATATGAACTTTGACCGTCTGCGCTATATCGCTGAGCGTACTGAGATAGGGGAGAAAAAGGAAGCCATCTTTGGCGTGACCATCCCTGAGCAGACTGGGGCATTCTTAAACTTCTGCCGTAGCTTACATGGACGTAATATCACCGAGTTTAACTACCGTGCCGATAGCAAAAAATCACCAGACTCGATGGAGCCTGCAGCCATATTCGTCGGAATTGCCCTAAAAGAAGGTGATAAAGAGCGTCAAACTATCCGTACGCAATTGGCAGCAGATGGTTATACGGCGCATGACTTGACTGACGATGATATCGCTAAATCGCATATCCGTCATTTGATTGGTGGTCACGCCCACGTCACAAATGAGCAATTATTAAAAGTTACCTTTCCTGAGCGTCCGGGTGCGCTATTGACCTTCTTAGAAAAGCTGGGTGACGATTTTAATATTACCTTGTTCCATTATCGCAACCATGGCGCTGCTGAAGGACGCGTGTTAGTGGGTCTACAAGCCTCTGAAAGCAACTCACGTTTACTGCAAGATGCCTTACTTGATATTGGCTATGATTGTACTTCCATCACTGACAATGTCGGTTATCAATTATTTTTAAAGTAATCTCAAAAATGGTTTTTTAACCATAATGATGACAACATATTTTAAGCGGCCTACCCCACTAGGATTGGCCGCTTACTAATATTGAGAACGCGATGCATATCCCTACTGTTTTTGCCGAAGACAATTTTGACAATATTATTAAATTTATCGCCGTTAATCCGTTAGCAACTTTGATTGCCCAAACTAATGATGGTATGGAAGCCTGTCATATACCGTTATTTTGGTATAAAGATGATGCAAACATCAATTCTCAATACGGCTATCTTTACGGTCATTTTGGTCGCAAAAATCCTATTTACCAACAGGCTTTAGCAGACAGCTCATGGTTAATTATCTTTCAAGATTCTGGACACTACATTAGCCCTAACTGGTACCCTAGCAAAGCTAAAACTCATAAAGAAGTGCCGACATGGAACTATCAAAGCGTCCATATTCAATCTAAAATTGAGCTGCTTGAAGACACTGATACCCTTAAATGGATATTAGCTACCATGACGGCGCAGCAAGAAGTAATAAACAATAATCCTTGGTCGTTAGATGACGCACCAGCTACTTATATCGATGCCATGTGCCGCGGTATTATTGGCTTTAGATTGTCTATTGATTCGATACAAGCCCAATTTAAACTAAGCCAAAATAAAACTGTAGAAAACATCACAGGGGTGATAAATGGCTTAGAGCATTTACATAAAAATGACGCTAAAGAAATGGCTGTTAAAGTTACAAATCAAAATGAAGGCTAATTTTTTTTACTTATTCACCATAAAACCCCATTTTGAAAAACTTTAATCACTCATCACTCTTTTAATATCTAAAAAAAGCACCATTATTATCTTAGTTTATTGATATCTATGAGGTTTTGATGAGTAAACACAATAAAAACCACAATCAACCCAGCCATAGCCAGCCCGATGCTGTGCGTATGCGTCTCGATAAATGGTTATGGGCCGCGCGTTTTTATCGCACCCGTACCCTTGCCAAAGAAGCCATCGAAAGCGGACGGGTGCATTATGCTGGTAGCCGAGTCAAGACCAGCAAAGAGATTGCCGTCGGAGATGAATTGAGTATTCGCCAAGGCTCAGCCACTGCCATGACCGAAAAAACCATCGTCGTCGAAGCATTAACAGCACAACGTGGTAATGCGACTGCCGCGCAAGTGTTATATTCAGAGACCGAGGAAAGTGAAGAGCGCCGCGCTTATTATGCCGAGCAGCGCAAACTTGCCAACCTTGCCCGCCCTGATAACAAGCCCAATAAAAAAGAGCGCCGCGATTTACAACGCTTTAAAAGCAACCAAGACTAATGTTAACAAATCATTCTATATCTAAAAGCTGAGCAGCTGAGCAATAATCACTGGCGTGACCCTGTTGTTTAGCTTCTGCCCTTGCCATTCAAGGTATTAAGCGTTACGCTGATCCCTTATTAGTTTACTAGATAGCATGCTCATAAACCGCATTACCCATGCTGGTTTTTTATGGCATGTTTTTTTTGCTGTAAGAAAAGGTCATATTATGCTGATGAAAACTTGTACCCCATCGTCTGTATTATTGGTTTGTTTAGGAAATATTTGCCGTTCACCGACTGCCGAGGAAGTTTTTCGTCAGCAGGCGGCGATCGCAGGCTTGTCAATTAAAGTAGACTCAGCAGGCACTGGCGACTGGCATATTGGTCATGCCCCTGATGAGCGAGCGCAGCGCCATGCAAAAGCCCATGGTTATAAAATCAATAAACTGGTCGCTCGCCAAGTGAGTGCAGACGACTTTCGTAATTTTGACTTGATACTGGCGATGGACACGCAGAATTTAGCTGATCTACAAGCTATCAAGGATAGCTTAGCGGTTACAGATGACCATTTAGCGAAGTTGGCATTATTCAGTGAAGAAGATCCAACCTACGGCGGCGATGACGTGCCAGACCCTTATCAAGGCGATAGCGATGCTTTTGAAGAAGTGATTGAACGTATCGAGTCAAGTGCACAAGCTTGGATTGAAAGCTGGAAGACTTGCTAGCCAAACAATCTATATTTATGCTACTTTTGCACCCTGCATCCTTTATAATAGGGTCTGTTGAACATTCAAATGTGGAACTGGCAGTGGCTATTTTTTAGACAATACGCAGTGAAATTTTTGACGCCTAGTCATTCTAGGTTAGATAATTTCGCCATGTATTGGCAAAAAATAGCCCTGCCCTGAAAGGCTGATATTTGAATGTTCAATAGACCCTAAACATCGCATAATTTTTTATATTTGCCATATAGGCTATGTTATGACCTCAGCTGTTCGCCTTGATTCTAGCGCTCAACAGACTATGTCGACTGATTTACCGCTTAGCTTACTTAATGCTAAGTCGGTCGATTTGTCGCATGGTAATACCATGGCATTGGCATGTGTCGCTGACTCTGTCGTGACCCTAACAAATGAAGCTCAGCTAGACAGTTTTATGGCAAGCTATGCCAATAATCCTGAGCGTAAGCCATCATTGTTTGTACTGTCTGGCGGCAGCAATGTGTTGTTGCCAGCGCAGTTAGAGGCGACGGTATTACAGCCACAGATGCGTGGCATCACGATGACGGCGCAAACAGAGAATTATGTCGATATTGAAGTGATGGCGGGTGAGAACTGGCATGACTTAGTGGTTTATAGCGTTGACCAAGGCTGGTATGGACTAGAGAATCTAGCCTTGATACCGGGTCTGACCGGCGCCGCACCTGTACAAAACATCGGTGCTTACGGTGTCCAGTTAGAAGACTGTTTGCAATACGTTCGTGCTTATCATTTGCCAACTCAAACGTGGCATCGTCTATCGCTGGCAGACTGCCAGTTTGGCTATCGCGATAGTATTTTTAAGCGCGCACTCAATACATGGTTGATCAGCCGTGTGGGATTTAGATTGCATACCGATGCGAGTAAAATTCTTGCCAGTTACGGTGATGTACAGACAGTAGCGCAGCGCTATGCTGAGCAGAAAAATCGCCTACAGCCTACCCCTGCCGATGTCATGCAAGCAATTATCGATATTCGTCAGCAAAAACTCCCTGATCCTAAACAGCTACCGAATTGTGGCAGTTTTTTTCAAAACCCAATTATTCCGCAAGCACAATTCGCCACTCTTAAAGAAATCTATCCTACTATCGTTGGCTACCCAATGCCTGATGCAACGGTGAAAGTTGCCGCTGGTTGGTTGATTGAACAAGCTGGCTTAAAAGGGGGTGGTATTGCCCCTATTGTTACCCATCAGCAGCAGGCGCTGGTACTGACCAATCATAGCCCTTATCAAGCAACCCAAGATGACGTAGCAACTGCCCAATACTACATCGCTGCTCACGTCTATGAAAAATTTGCGATTCAACTATCGCGTGAGCCGGTTTGGATAAATGCAGATGGCTCTATTGGGTATGATGAGCATGTGGTCTAAGCGCCTATTATCCAAACGCTTATGGCGCTATTATTTGCAGTCAGCCGAACGTATGGTGAAGCTGTTTCGCATCATTAACATCACCTTTTTGCTCGGCTCAACGTCTGTTATTTTAGTGCTAATTAGCTTATTCACCCCGCTATTCTCGCAAGCGATCGTTTATATGTTTTCGCTTTTGCCATTACCTAACATGCCTCCGGCTGCCAAGAGTTCTCCGCCTACTGCTTATGTGGTGCTAGGTGGCGGCCTCACCAACGATCACAATAACCAAATCATCCTCAATAGCTACAGTCTTAATCGCGCCCGTACTGCTGCCACCGCTTATCACGATTTACCGTTGCCTATTGTCCTCAGCGGTGCCGAAGCGCCGTGGCTCGGTCAATGGCTCATCGAGCATGGCATTGATGGATTGATAAGCGAAAATGCTAGCATGAATACCTGCGAAAATGCCCGCTTTACCGCTAAGCGCATTCCGCTACATCACGTGTATCTTATTACCGACAGCTACCATATGGCACGGGCGCGTAGACAATTTGCTTTAAATGGTATCAATAGCACGCCTATTGATGCGCCATTGCCCGTCAGGCGTGATTGGATGAAACCAGCACAAAACTTGAGCCACTCACGGCGCGCCGTCTATGAAGTCGCCGCCTATTTGCGTGATGTGATACGTCCACAGATGGACTGTCGCAATGCCAATGATGTCACTTCACAGCAGCTATTGACCCCCAGAGGAAATGCAACAAAAACGCCTGTGCAATAACGTTGGTAATGAGTTTTCGCCACCATTAACCTCTGTACCTGCTCCTTTTCCAATCATCTACTATATTACTTTCAACTCTGCAAGTCGTCCATCACCCTGATGACAAGTGTATAATAACGTCAGAAACTGCTATAAAAGAGATTTGCCATGCTCAGTATATTTTTATTAATTCCATTAAGTCTCATGCTGTTTGTGGTTGCCATTTGGGCAGTACGTTATGCGGTTAAATCAAACCAATTTGAAGATTTAGACAACGCTTCACAGCGTATTATATTAGATGATCGTCAAGAACGTCGGCAAACCATGCAGGCTCACGAGCAATCAGCTGCAAGTACACAGATTAACCTTACCGTCGCGACGGATACTGCTAATAATGACAAATTAGCGAATGGGGAAAATCCCTTCGATAATGATATCGATGACAACCTCAAACCATAGCTTTAAATCATCTTACCTGTGCGCCCTACTGTTGATTTTTTTGTCAGTAATCAAACTATATTGCTGACCCGCTATATTAAAGACCAATTATAAAAGTAGGCGCGCCTTTTGCCATTTTTAGGAGAATTGCCCCATGACCACCGCCTTACTTGTTGCGGCATTACTAATGGGATTTTTTGGTTCACCACATTGCTTGGGTATGTGCGGGGGTCTGGTGACAGCGTTTGGTCTATCGATGAAAGACATTAGTCCCGCTAAACGCCGCGCCCTTGTGGTAACTTACCATTTAGGGCGTCTTAGCAGCTATGCGCTGTTGGGTTTAGTCGCAGGTTTGATTGGTACGACTGTTTTAGAACCCTTGATGCGAGGCAATAATATGCCGCGTATCTTATTAGGTTTGGTATTGGTGTTTGTTGGTGTGACCATGCTTGGTGCGCCATTTTTGAGCAAGCTTGAGCGCTATGGCATGCGTTTTTGGCAGTATCTCAGTCCCCTTCGTCAAAAAGTTTTTCCTTTAAACACTTTTCCACGAGCATTGTCAGCGGGTCTATTGTGGGGATTTTTGCCTTGTGGTTTGGTTTATGGCGCTCTACTGATTGCAGTGGTTGCCCACAACCCATTAAGCGGCGCGGCATTAATGTTCGTCTTTGGCCTGGGTACAGTGCCGATGCTGGTTGCCACGCACGAGACCGTTGGCTGGCTACGCGACAAAATTGGACGCTTTCGTCTGCGTCAGATGAATGGAGCACTGATGGTCGTGTCAGGTATGGCGATCATTGTCGTCCCATTAGTAATGGCAAATATGCATAGTGGGCATGATATGTCCACTATGCATAGCGATCATATGCAGATGAGTGATTCGCAAATGATGGATATGCCCATGGATGGATCGATGGATCATGGCAGCCACTCTGCGACGACTACTGATACCCATGGCCATCATGATATGAGTCAAATGAATCATGAGATGACACTTGCTACGACTGACACAATGGATCACAGTATGCATGATATGAGCAATACGAGTAGTGAAGCAAACATGGAAAACAATCAGGATACTATGATAGAAAATGCTGAATAAAAATTAAAGCGCTTGGCATTGTGATGCCCTAATCAAAAGAAGCCCTTAACATCAATCACGATGTTAAGGTCTTTTCTATACATCCGAAATTATTAAGCAGACCACTTATTCCTGCCATTGCTCAAGCGTAAACTTAGTATCTAAATGCTTCTCTAACGCAGGGATGTTAAAAGCATCATCTTCACTAACGAAGCTAATACTGATACCAGTCTGTCCAGCGCGTCCCGTACGACCAATGCGGTGTACATAATCATCTGGCTGATCAGGCAAGGTATAATTGACCACGTGGCTGATATCATCGACATGAATACCGCGCCCTGCGACATCGGTGGCAACCAAGATAGAAGCGTGACCATCTTTAAAACGCTGTAAGTATTTTTCGCGTTTTTGCTGAATGACATCGCCTGACAACATCACAATTTTATGTCCCTGACGAAGCTTATGATATAGACGCTTGACTTGATCTTTGCGATTGGCAAAGACAATCACTTTATCGACAGCGCTATCACTAATAATACGCTGCAATGCCGCTAGTTTTTGATCTTCTGTCAATAAATAAAAGTGCTGATCGACCAACTCACTGGTTTTATGCTCAGGCTCAATTTCAACAAATTGCGGCTCATGTAACCAACGATAGGCCAAGTTCATCACATCTTGGTTAAAAGTGGCTGAGAATAACAAGCTTTGGCGATCGGTGTTCGAAGGCATCCGACCAACCAAGCGCTTGATATCCGGAATAAAACCCATATCCAGCATGCGATCTGCTTCATCTAGTACCAGCACTTCTACTCGATCCAGATAGACCATGCCCCTATTGGCAAGATCAATCAGACGACCGGGCGTCGCTACTAAGATATCGACATATTGACGCTCAAGCTCATGCTGCTGGGTCTCATAATTGGTGCCACCCATAATACAAACGCTGTGCAGCGAAGTGTATTTGGTCAAAGCGATACAATCATCAAATATTTGCTGTGCAAGCTCGCGGGTTGGTGCCATGACCACGGCGCGCGGCTCACCTAGATAGCGCTCTTCGTCACTGGTAAAAGGACGCTTGAGTAATGCCTCCATAATGGTCAACAAAAACGTTGCCGTCTTGCCGGTGCCAGTTTGTGCCTGTCCGATAGCGTCTTGATTTGCCAAGGTATGCGGTAATATTTGTGCTTGGATAGGCGTCAGTTCAGTAAAACCTAAATCACTTACCGCACGCAAGGTCGGTGCAGAGAGTGGTAAATCAGTAAACGCTGTAAAATTACTCAAAAAATCATCCTTTTGTATGAATCGCTTGTATTTTTCAATTCAGTGATAGGCTTATGCCAAGACTCAGCCTAGCTGTATATCGCTACCAATATAAACACGCTTCTAAACGCTGTACATTGATAAGCATAAAAAAAGCCAAGCCTAACGCCTACCCTCACCAATAATGCTGAATGAAAATCAACATAGGTAAGATAAGACGGGCTTGACTCGGTAGTATATCAGTAGTTTATCCAGACATTATAACTAAACTGCGCTAATGGCTGTATCGACTATTCTTCTACTTTTCTGACTTCTTCAGCTTGAAGACCCTTATCGCCTTCGACCACGCTGAACTCAACCTTTTCGCCATCTTTTAGAGAGCGATAACCATCACCTTGGATCGCGCGGAAATGGACAAAAATATCTTCTCCGCTATCACGTTGAATGAAACCAAAGCCTTTTGAGTCATTAAACCACTTAACGATACCTTGCTCACGAGCTGACATAATATTACTTCCTAAAAAAGTCGCTTAGCCCCAAATTCCTTTGCAACATTGCATATAAACGGGGTCTAAGATTGAGAAATCAGAATTAAACGCTATGACGCAACATACATTCGTATAGACAGACAAGATGAATGCTTATCTTAACTATGTTGAATGTACTGTTTTGCTATACCTTTTACTCATACCAAAATAGCTTTTGTACTCATCATCGTTTATGTTAGATGCTTCATTATAAAAACTTATAATGGTAGTAGTAACAAATTCGCAATATAGATTGCTTAAAAAATATCATAGCACGGGTTTTTAGCAACATAAAGACTTTTAACACGGTTTTTAAAACTTAGCTTGATTTTTGATGTAATTTTTTTATAACCTTGCTGACAAGCTGTTATCATAATGCGATAAGAGGGGTTTTATGGCACAGCTTTTTCTGTATTAACCCTACTTATTTAGCAGTAACGCATCAATCATCCGTAGCCTTCAATAGCGATAGAGAGCATTATGACCACCCCTTCTCAATCAGCAGCGCCAGTAGCACACGTTGACCAATCAGTAAAAACAACCTTGACCCAAAGATTATTATTGATTAATGGCGTCAATCTCAATTTACTGGGCAAGCGTGAGCCGGAGATTTATGGCCATACGACGCTGGCAGATATTGAGCAGGGCCTCATTGAGCGCGCGGCAAACTACGGTGTTGAGCTGATTTGCATACAGTCAAACCATGAAGGCAAGCTGGTCGATGAGATTCAACACTATGGGCTTTTAGCAGAGTCAGCAGCGCAAGTAGATGCCATCATTATCAATCCTGCAGCGTTCACTCACACCTCGGTCGCAATCCGTGATGCGTTATCGGCCACGCAAAAGCCATTTATCGAGGTGCACTTGTCTAATGTACACGCTCGCGAAGCTTTCCGGCAGCATTCTTACTTTAGTGATATTGCAGTCGGTGTCATTTGTGGCTTAGGACATAGAGGTTATCAGATGGCTTTAGATTATTGGCTAGCTAATACCTATAAGATAAACCTAAATGATTAGGGCGTGTTGAACATTCGATCATGGCACTGACAGAGACTGTTTTTTAGGCGATTCAAAGATAAAAATAGTAAGTTTAGTCATTCTAAGCGTCTCTTTTTATCAAAGAATCAGCAAAAAATAGCCCTGTCCTTTTAGGCTGATGCTAAAATATATTGAGAAAGTCATACAGAAAGAAAAAACTCATTCGCGCAAGACAACCTTATCTTTAGCACACTAGTCAAACAGCAATTACTTGCTTAAAATAATAAAATTACGGTTTGGTAAATAAACCTCTACATGGTGATATGAATGGCAAAATCGTCCGGAAAACGCTTTATGAAACTGGCTGGCATGACAGCGAGTATTGCCGGCAAAGCCGCTAAAAACTCATTAAGGCACCTATCAAGTGACGAAGAAAAACGTCTGCAGGCACGCTCAGAATTGATGCAAGACGTGGGTATTCAAATAGCCGAAACGCTTGGTGAAATGAAGGGCGCGGTGATGAAAGTGGGACAAATTGCCTCACAATATAAGGACGTATTTCCACCTGAGGTTGCGACCGCTTTAGAAAAGTTGCAAAAAGATGCACCGCCCATGCCTTATGCGCAGATACGGGCACAAATAGAACGTGAGCTCAAAGCTCCTGTCGATCAACTGTTTACGATGTTTGAAGAAACACCCTTTGCCGCCGCTTCCATTGGACAAGTACACAGGGCTATTCTACCCTCTGGGCAAAAAGTCGTGGTCAAAGTACAGTACCCCGATGTCGATGAAAACTGTGATAGTGACCTCAAACAAGTGCGCATGGCGCTAAAAATCGCTGGCGTCTTGAATATGAGCAAACAATTGCAGGAGCAGCTCTTTAACGAGATTCGTCAAAGCCTGCATGATGAGTTGGACTATGTCAAAGAAGCTCACAACCTACAGGTATTCGGTGCTTTTCATACTGATGACCAAGGACTTATTATCCCCAAAGTCATTAACAGCCACTCTACCAGACGGGTTTTGACATTGACTGAGGAGATTGGAGAGACGCTGACCGTCGCCGCGACGTGGAATAATGAGATCAAACAGAAAATCGCCAAACGACTGTTTCACTTTACTGCAGGTCAACTGTTTGGCTTATACCGGATGCACTGTGACCCCCATCCCGGTAATTTTGCGTTTCGTCATGATGGCAGTGTCGTAGCCTATGATTTTGGCGGTATTCGCAGCTATAGTCATAGTGAGGTTCAATTGTTTCGCCGCTTCGCGCAGCATGCCGTCAAAGGTGATGTGACCGCACTAGAGCAAGACTTAATCGCTCTTGATATTCGCCGTGAGGATGATAAAAATGTGCCGGGTGAATTCTATGAAAAGTGGCTGGCTATTGGTATGAAGCCGCTATCCATTGCACCTTATCAAGAAGGGGCTTTTGATTTTGGCAGCAGTCAAGTTCATCATGAAGCCATCAGCCAAATGCGCACCTCATTAAAATACTTCGGGCAATTTCAACCTTCAGCCACGACGATGATGCTAGATCGTACCGTGTCAGGACAATATTGGAACCTAGTCAATTTGGGTGTTGAAATAGACCTGTCACCACTGGTCGCTGAGTATATAACCAACTAGGGCGTGTCCTCATTTTAAAAATGGTGATACAAATGAGGTAAATTGCCGTCAAACAAGGAAAATAGTGCAGATAATATCGATGTATTACCTAGCTATTTGACGATGTTTGGCAAGATTTAACCATTTTTAGCCCATTTAGATTGCTATCGGTTGAATTGAGGACACGCCCTAGCCTCTAGCCTACATAGAAAAATAAAGACTAGTGAACATTACACATGCAGTGCATGGCCGCAGCGGTCGCAAAAAACAGCACTCACGGCATGACCGAATTTTCCGCAGTTCGGACACGTAATGGGGTTAAGCTGTGGACGCATATTTCGAGCAAGCTCAGAAGTAAAAATACCCGTTGGTACCGCAATGATTGAATAACCCGTAATCATGACCATACTCGCAATCGCTTGACCCAACGGAGTTTTAGGTGACATATCGCCATACCCTACCGTAGTCATCGTAACAACCGCCCAATAGATAGACAGCGGAATACTCGTAAAGCCATTTTCAGGCCCCTCTACCACGTAGATAATCGAGCCGAAAATCGTAACCAATAATACCAGCGATAAGAAAAACACTGTGATTTTTTGCTGGCTGGTTTTGAGTGCCGAGGCCAAAAACCCTGCTTGTTGCATGTAAGCTTTGAGCTTGAGTACGCGAAAGATACGTAAAATACGCAAAACACGTATGACCAACAGATACTGCACGCCTACAAACAACAGGCTTAAATAGCTGGGCAATACAGATAATAAATCCACTACCCCAAAAAAGCTAAAGGCATAACGAAAGCGGTTGGGCGCTGAAAACCAGCGCAATGCATACTCAATGGTAAATAAAATCGTAAAAAACCATTCCGCATAAAAAAACAGCGTGCCATATTGCAAACGCATATATAGCACGCTGTCCAGCATTACCACCCCAACACTGGCCAAAATGGCTATCAACAATACAACATCGAAAAGCTTACCCATGCGGGTATCTGTGCCTTCGATAATAATATGAATGCGGTTACGCAGGTGAGTAATAGCTTCGTTAGTTGGTTGCTTCATAGAGTCAATAGAGTCACAAGATCAATGGTTTAAAAAAACCGAACGATTTAGGCTAGGATGGACAAGCTAAGATTGGTCAAAACGCGTAAAAGTGGTTTATAATATCCCACACCTTATGACTATCAATAGTTATTATCAAGGTTCGATAAGTGACGATATAGGCAGCCATAACGCAAAAAATAATAGTGTAGCAAAAAAGCACTGCTAACGACATACAAATCGTTAACTTGCAGGTAAGTCAATTACCTCAAAAAACAGCTCAATCATATAATAAAAACCGCTTATGAAGTATCAAATATTATCATTCATAGTCTTTTTATTCACACCATAAAAACCACGTAAAACTTTAAGGATGTCATATGGCAGGCCATTCAAAATGGGCAAATATTAAACACCGTAAAGCGCGTCAAGATGCGGTAAAAGGCAAAGTATTTACCAAGATTATTCGTGAAATTGTCTCAGCTGCCAAGCAAGGCGACCCTGACCCTGATAAAAACCCACGCTTACGTGCTGTTATCGAAAAAGCATTGTCAGTCAATATGACTAGGGACACTATCAATCGTGCAGTAGCTCGCGGTACGGGTGGCGATGACAATGACAATATGGATGAAGTGAGCTATGAAGGCTATGGCGTTGGCGGTGTGGCAGTATTAGTCGAAACCATGACTGATAACCTTAACCGAACCGTCAGCGAAGTACGCCATGCCTTTACTAAGAATGACGGTAATCTTGGCACCTCTGGCTCAGTGGCTTATCTCTTTACTAAGCGCGGTGAAATCACCTTCAATGACACAAGCTTAGAAGACGAAGTAATGTTGGTCGCTCTAGATGCTGGTGCGCTTGATATCGAAAATGATGGCGACAGCTTGCTGGTCATTACCGAATGGGAAACTTTCGGTCAAGTCAAAGATGCGCTTAATGCTGCAGGTCTGGTCTCTGACAACGCGGAAGTAACCATGTCGCCGTCAACTACTGCTGAGATAGACAATGTGGATGATGCCGAAAAAGTCATGAAGATGATTGATATGCTAGAAGACATCGATGACGTGCAAGAAGTTTATAGCAATGTGAACTTCTCAGATGAGGTAATGGCGCAACTTGAGCAATAGTTCGGGTTGAGAATATCAAATAAAAAGGCCAAACGTTTTTTAATGTTTGGCCTTTTTTTAGTGACGAGTGATAAGCACTTATTTTAGACTAAGCCTTGCAAGTGACCCCTTCAAGCGCTAACAAATATTCTTTCTTATCCAGCCCACCCGTATAACCACCAAGCTTACCATCGCTAGCAATGACGCGATGACAAGGAACGATGATGCTAAAAGGATTCCTACCATTGGCATTGGCCACCGCGCGAAAGCCTTTGGGATTATGCACATTTCGTGCCAGCGTTGCATAGCTGATAGTTGCGCCATGATCGATGTTTTGTAATGCCCGCCATACTCGTTGCTGAAATGGCGTGCCCAAAGACAGATCTAATGCTAAGTCAAACGCTTGACGCTCACCCTTAAAGTACTCATCCAACTGTTTTATAGTCTCTAATAGTAGCGCTTGAGCCGGTTCATTTTCGCTTAGCTTATCCTCATTGATAAACGTAAAGCTCTTATCAACAAGGCCATAGTGCTTTTTAAGTTTGGGAATGGATTTTGAGCTATGCCAAGCGTCACCCGTCTGCTGCCAGTTGACTTCAACCAGTTTAGGGCTGCTATGCTCATTGACGCTGGCAATTAACGTTAACTGGTTAGATCCAAAAGCTGCTTCGGTGACTATCATGGTTTTCCCCTGTTAAATCATTACGTTTTTAAGGCTCTATCATTGACCATCGACTCAAACAAACTATCGAGTACTACTCTTTATCGTCGGTTTCGAACAAGGCTGCGACAAACTGCTTTGGACTAAAAGCGCGCAAGTCATCAATTGACTCACCAACGCCAATATAACGAATCGGCACGTCTGTGGTTTCGGCAATATTAAAGACCACGCCACCTTTGGCCGTTCCATCTAACTTAGTAATCGTAATACCCGTTAATGGGACGACTTTGTTAAAGAGTTCTACTTGATTGATCGCATTTTGACCCGTGCCAGCATCGAGAACAATCATGCCTTCGTGCGGTGCGCTTGGATCAGCTTTACGCATGACGCGTACGACTTTTTCTAGCTCCGCCATGAGATGCGTTTTGTTTTGCAAGCGTCCAGCAGTATCGGCGATCAGTACATCGATATTTTTTGCTTTGGCAGATTGCATGGCATCAAAGATCACAGAGGCACTATCAGAGCCATGACCCTGCGCCACGACTGGAATATTATTGCGCTCACCCCAGATTTGTAGCTGCTCGGTTGCGGCAGCACGGAATGTATCACCAGCTGCGAGCATGACAGATTTGCCCTCGCCTTGTAAGCGCTTGGCAAGTTTACCAATCGTCGTCGTTTTACCGACCCCATTGACGCCCACTACTAAAATTACAAAGGGTTTTTTGCTGGTATCAATCACCAGTGGCGCGACTTTTGGCGTTAAGATATCAACCAGTTCCGTTTGCAACGCTTTATACAATGAATGGGCATAAATTAAGTCACCACGGTCTGTCTGCTCAGTGAGACTTTTGATGATACGGTTGGTCGCGTTGACACCGATATCGGCGACCAATAGCTGATCTTCGACTTCTTCTAACAGCTCATCATCGATCTCTTTGCCACCGATCAGGATACTGACCATCCCTTCGGCTAAGTTCTTCCGTGATTTACTCAGCCCCGTTTTCATACGGTTAAACCAGCTGCCTTTTTTCTTATTATCCTGCTGTTCTTGTGAGTCTTCTGGCAATGGCGACGGCTTTTCTGCTTGTTGTACTTTATTATTTTCTGGGCTTACGCTTGCTGTATCTCCCAATTGCTCTTGTAATGGCATGGTTGGAATGGTTGAAGCCGTATTAGTCTTGCTGTTAGCTTCTGTTTCCTTGGCACGCGAAAAACTTTCAGAGGAACTTTTAGGTACGTTATGCTCCTCTGTCGTGACAATCGGCGTGGCTAAAGCGATACTCTCAGCAGCATGGGCGCTTGAGACGTCTTTGTTTGTCGTCGTTTCTTGCTCTGTGGCCTTATCATTATTCACTGCATTGTCATTATTCACTGCATTGTCATTATTCACTGCATTGTCATTATTTGCCGCATTGTCATGATGCTTATCGGTCATCCCAGCATCATCTAACGGTTTGGTTGGTACGATATCCTCATCAACGATGGGCATAGATTGCACCGGTAGGCTGGGTAAGGTAATATCATCGTCATCTAAATCATCAAGACCACCTTCAAGGTTAATGACCACACGATTGCTATTGTTTGGGTTATTCATAAGCTTGCCCTAAAAGTTATCATTATTAGTAAGATGTTTATTTTAAAATCGGTCAGTATATCGTCCGTTTTCTATCATTCAAATGATAGATTATTTTTAGCCTAGTTTAGCATAATTCAAGTTGCTCTCAGCCTTTACCATCCTAGACCGAGGTTAAATGCTAGAATTCATTAGATGAGATGAATGGTTGAGAAAGTTTAGCTTAAGGTTTGGACACAAAAATCTGACCTTCAATATGCGTAACTTCGCCTACTCTTAGCGAGCTTTATTCAATAACTTCATATTAGGAATCACCTATGTCATCGCTATCAGATTATTATAAAAAAATTGCCAATATCAGTGCGGC
Organism: Psychrobacter sp. 78a-MNA-CIBAN-0178; assembly: GCF_040309625.1. Lineage (NCBI taxonomy): Bacteria > Pseudomonadati > Pseudomonadota > Gammaproteobacteria > Moraxellales > Moraxellaceae > Psychrobacter > Psychrobacter sp. 78a-MNA-CIBAN-0178. The sequence continues at coordinate 203,495 of NZ_JBEOOZ010000002.1, read as the reverse complement.
TCTATTAATAACCACCATCGCGCTGTCAGCGACTGGCTGTAACACCACGCAAGAGTTTAAGCCGACGGCTAGCGTGATGGTTGGCGCGCATAAATCGCTGTAACGCCAGCACTGTCGATTACTATATTTAGCATGCATACATTCAGCCATCTTTTTATATAAGTAGAACCTACCATGTCCTCGACCTTACCCTTACCTGCTAGCTTCTTACGCCTTGCCTGCGCTTTGGCGATAGCAACTACCCTTGCCGCTTGTCAGACTAACAGCGTTGGCACTACTTCGTCAGCGGATGGAAACGCACTTGTCCAAAGCCCAGACAGCAAGGAATCCCAGCCATCGTCAGCGTTGTCTATGGATATGTCAGGTCGGCATGAGTATCAGTTAGCAAACGGTCTAAAGATCGTGGTAAAAGAAGACCACCGCGCACCCGTCGCCATGACCCAGATTTGGTATCGAGTAGGCTCGACAGATGAGCCGCTTGATAAAGGCGGCATCTCGCATTTGCTAGAGCATATGATGTTCAAAGGTACCTCTACTGTATCAAGTGACGACTATGAACGCCTAATCGCCAAATTTGGGGGCGTTAACAATGCCTTTACCAGTTATGACTATACGGGTTATTACGAGCTATTCCCAGCCAACCGTATGCCACTGGCGCTAGAGCTTGAAGCCGATCGAATGAAAAACTTAATCTTTGATGACAAAGAATTTACCAAAGAGCACCAAGTGGTCATGGAGGAGCGACGCCAACGTACTGATGACAACCCACTTGCTAAAGCTTATGAATCATTTCGATTGTTGGCGCTACCTGATAGCCCAAAAGGCGAATCTGTCATTGGCCCTATGAGTGAGCTTGAATCCATTACGCTCCCAGAGCTAAAAGCGTGGTACAAGACTTGGTACGCACCCAACAATGCAACCTTGGTGATAGTTGGCGATGTTGACCCAACAGAAGTGTTGGCGCAAGTCAAACGCTACTTCGGTGATCTCAAACCAAGCAATCTGCCCAAACGCCCTGCTGTCAGTCAAAAGGGCTTTCGTGGTTATCAGCAAGTTGAGTCTGAACAAGCGGTACAAGTACCGGTTTTGCTGATGGGTTATAACGTGCCCAGTCTCGTCACTGCCGGCACAGCCAATGAAAAACAAGCTTACGCGTTATCGTTGGCACAAGACGTATTGGATGGTGGTCTGTCTGCTCGCTTAGAGAGCCGACTGATACGCGAACAAGGCCTGCTCACCACAGTTGGCACCTCTTATGACTTGCTCGATCGCGGTGATGGACTGTTTTTAATTCAAGCGACGCCGCGTGAAGGTGTCAGCTTAGAACAAGCGCAGCAAGCCATAATTTCTGAAATAGAAAAGCTCAAAACCGATCCCATTGCCGATGATGAAATCAGTCGCGCCAAAACCAATACAGTAACTGGACTGGTCTATGCCCAAGATAGCATGGAGGGTCAGGCGCGCATGATTGGCTCGCTACAGTCTATCGGTCTCGATGACAGGCTGCTTGCCGAATTACCAGCCAAGCTCGATGGTGTCAAAATCTCTGATATTCAAGCGGCCAGTAAAAAGTACTTGGTCAAAGATAATTTGACCGTCATGCATGTGATACCGCCTACTGAGCAAGCGTCTAAAGAAAAAGCATCTACAAAGCAAATAAGTCAAAAAACGGTAAGCAAAAATCAATAATAACAACGTGCTGTCAATATTTTCACTGATAAGACAATGCTAAAGACCTTATTAATAAGAAGAAAGCCATGACTCAGACTACTTTTCTCATGAATATAAAAAGAAGCCCTTTAATGTCATTAGTAAAGCGCGAATTTAAACCTCATTTCGAACCTCGTTTCGAACCTGGGTTTAAGCAGCGTTCCTACTTGAGCCTAAGTATATTATTAGGTTTGACGATATTGACGACCACCGCTCAGGCAGATACCACTGGTAGCGAAGACTTTCGTACGCCATCATCTGCCGTTGATATAAATGCACCAATAGCCGCACTATCAACACTCACAAGTGTCGCTGATGCCAAGCCATTAAAAGTCACAGTGCCAACCATTCAACCGTTCAAAACCAAATCTGGCGTTCCTGTGCTTTTTGTACGCACCACCGCCCTGCCCATTGTTGATATTGATTTACGCTTTAATGCAGGTAGTGCCCGAGATGGCAGCATACGCAAAGCCGGTTTTGGCATTGCCAATATGACCGCTACGATGTTGGAACAAGGCTCTAAAAGCTTAGATGAAAATGAGTTCACCCGCGCTGTTGAAACCTTGGGAGTGAATTTGAGCAGTAGCGCCTATAAAGATATGTTTATCGTCTCGCTACGCAGCTTATCCGATGACAAACATCTACTGCCTGCCGTCGACTTGATGACTCAAATGCTGAATGAGCCAGCGTTTGATGCAGATATCCTAGCTCGTAACAAAGCGCGGTTATTGGTCGGTTTGCAGCAGCAAAAACAAGACCCCAATAGCCTTGCGAGTATTGCTTTTAATGAAGCTTTATATGGCGACCACCCTTACGCCCACCCTTCCGTTGGCACACTCGACAGTGTACCGACTATTGAAAGAAAAGAATTAATCGACTTCAAAAATCGCTATTTGGTTGCGGCAAATGCTTCTATCGCGATGACAGGCAATCTGACTTTAAGCCAAGCCAAAAAACTTGCTGACAATATCACTGCTGACTTGCCGGTCGGTCAAGCCGCGACAACGCTACCTGAGCCCAAACCACTGACAAAAGCGCAGCATATTCACATTCCTTTTCCCAGCACCCAAACGACCGTACTAATGGGACAACTGGGCGATAAACGCGCCACCGATGCTATCGCACAGCAGAAGCAAACTAACTTTGCCGTGGGTAACGAAGTGCTGGCAGGAAGTGACTTTAATGCGCGGCTGATGACTGAAATCAGACAAAACCTTGGCTATACCTATGGTATTTCAGGCTCAATGAGTCCGATGCTAGCGCGCGGCCCTTACCAGATTGGTTTTTCGACGCGCAATGATAAAGCGCGCGCTGCTATTGATGCCAGCTTAGACGTCATCAATGATACTTTGGATAATGGTATTACTAGCACTGAGATGCGCTTGACGACCGACAATTTAAAGAACAGTTTTCCGATGGGCTTTGCCAGCAACGCCGGTATCAATAGCTTATTGGGAATGATGAATTTTTATCAATTGCCCAATAATTATCTGACCAATTATGTGAGCCGTATTGAGCAAGTACGATTACCAGAGGTCAATGAAACCATGCGCGATACGCTCAAACCTGATAACTTTTTGATTGTCACTGTTGGACAAGAGGATCCTTGGAAGGCCGATAAATAGTGATTATTAATAATAATGAAGATCAAAAAAAGCACTTATAAAAGTGCTTTTAGACAAATTATTAAAGATAGCTATTGGCAGTAACTATTGAAAGTAACTATATGAAATACAAGAAGAATAGACAATAGAAAAATAAAGGATGACGTTACAAGTACTAACTATTATGTAAAGTCGTCAGCTTAGGTTACGTTAGCTAGTGATGGTGATGTTTACGTCATAGCTTAAGCGCGTGGGTTTATGAGTTGCCCCGACATAATTTAAGCGAATCACATGTTTATCATAAGATTGAACTTGATAAGGACCATTGGCAAAGTTATGCATGGTTGGGACAATTAATAACGTCTCGATTTGATCGCTATTAATATTAATATCGATGCTTTGACCTGCTTCTGGGTATAAATAATAGTCACAATAATCTGATATCAAGACCTCAGCCGTACGGACGATAGTGTCATCATCGACGTTTTTTTGCAGCAGTTTTGGACATATATCAGGACGTTTAGCGGCGAGAAGCGCATAAGAATTTCTGATATTTTCTTCGATATCTTCTGCATCCGAAGCATTTGCATTGGGCAAGCTATTTTCAGAAGCAGGGTCTGGACTGCAAGCACTAACACACAGAAGAGACAAAACCACTGAGCAACATAACCCCGTATACATCTGGGTTGAGCGCAAAGTGCTTTTTTTAGGTTTGTCTGATTGACTCAATCTTTCTACTGCTGAGTACCGCTTTTTCATAAATCCCGCTTACAGCAAACGATGGTGTATTATTTTTGACATAATACACCATCATTTGTTGCAATAGAAAATGGTTTATATACGTATGAGTATAACTGGATAATTATATTCGTTTTTACGATAATATCGGCTTTATCAATAGCGACAGGAAGAGCTGCTGCTGGCATGATTAAAGCCCCATTTGCGGTATCCATCAGTATCCAAATGGATAGCGCCTGTGGAATACAACCCCAACCCAAAGTTATGAGACTGACCTTGATATTGCCAGAACTGACATAAGCCATCTTGCATGGTGCTGAGCAGCCATAAATTGTCTTCGTACTCAGGCACCCAAATATCTATAGCGCCTGCGGTCATATGTTTGCTGCTACTTGCCCCGCCAGCACAGTCATTGAGTCCAGGACTGCGATATACCGAGCGTATCTCAGTACTAGCGGGTAAAATACCTTGGTTTTTTAGCTCACTATACAGGCGCAATGTGGGCACGACATTGGCCCATAACTCTTGCGGCGGCAGCTGATAAGGCTCATAGCCACATTTATCCCAACTGCGTGCCGTCGTGAGTAATTGAGACAAGGGCGGTACATTACGAGCACCCACTCGCGCATTTAAATAGCGTTGATAGTCGGCAACTTGGCTCGCTCGGTAGCTATTGCTGTTTAGCCAGCCGTTAAAATCTATACTGGTAAAATTATTATAAGTATTATTACTGGTACTGTAAGTAGAGGGATAGGTGGTACTGTAGCTAGGCGCGCGTCTATTGATGTTGACGCGTTTGTTCTCTTCAATGGATACACTGGCATCAAAATTGAAATCGCGTTGTTTTTGCTGAATCAAGCCCTGCATGCTATCGCCAGTCACCACATTTGCGCCACTTAGCCTTGCTCCACTTAACATAGTAACACCAGAGTTATATGTCGCATTAGTAGAAGGCTTGATATAGGGATTACTGCTACTATTATCGCTACTATTGCCATGACGGACTTGAATGCGGCGCTCACTGCTGTCGCTCACGATAGCCGCATGAACGCTGATACTACTGGCACAAACCAATAAGGCAATAATAGGCTTGTGAATCTGCCCATAGACATGGTTTTTTTTATTGATCATTGCAAGAAACACCCGCTAAAAACGTTTTACCGATACTATCAAATTTTTAGCAAGCAGGCTAAACTATCGCATCTAATTCTTAGCGACCTATTCGTAATTAACACTTATCCTTATAATCTTCATAGTTACGTGACTTTATTACTAATGTGTTACTTTATTGGTTAGCATCTATTAGAATGAATACCTTATATTTATTGATTAATTATTTTTTTGTGTCAAATCAGACTTCTCTTTTACGCCAATTGCCAGCCACATTTTGCCTATGTCTTCTAATCCGCAATACCGTTTTTCCCGTCAGAGCCACCATTTAGGTCAGGGTCATGCACCGACGCTATGGCAACGTATTCATATTGACCCATGGTTGACCCTGCTTTTATTGACGGTTTGTTGTATTGGTTTAACGATTTTATATAGTGCTTCGACCCAAGATGGGAGCATGGTCATACGCCAGATGATTAGCTACGGGGTAGCGTTTGCCGTCATGTTTACCATGGCTCAGATACCGCCCAGCATTTATCGTAGCTTTACGCCTGTTTTTTACGTTCTAGGACTCGTACTATTAGTATTGGTAGATATTATTGGCGAGGTGCGCATGGGTGCACAGCGCTGGATTAACCTGCCAGGATTCGGCAGCGTGCAGCCTTCAGAATTTATGAAACTTGGCATGCCGATGATGTGCGCTTGGTTTTTGTCTAAGCGCGATCTACCTCCTTCAGCCTCAAGTATCGCCATTACATTAGCGTTGATTATCGTTCCGGTGCTATTGATTGCCAAAGAACCTGATTTGGGTACTTCGCTGCTGGTTGCGGCCAGCGGCATTTTTGTGCTTTTTTTAGCAGGTCTGTCATGGCGAATGATTTCAGGAGCGGCCATCTTAGCGATACCGCTTATCGCCATCGCTTGGAATTTTTTGTTACATGACTATCAGCGTACCCGAGTATTGACATTGCTCAACCCGGAAGCGGATGTGCAAGGTGCTGGCTGGAATATTATTCAGTCCAAAACCGCCATTGGCGCAGGGGGGCTGACGGGTAAAGGCTATTTGGAAGGCACACAGTCGCATCTACATTTCTTACCAGAAGGCCATACTGACTTTATTATTGCCGCGTTTTCTGAAGAATTCGGTCTGTTGGGCGTTATGTTATTGATGTTCGTGTATGCCTGTCTACTCACACGCGCCTTATATATTGCTTTTACCCATACCGATGTTTATAGCAGACTATTGGCAGGCGCGGTCGCCATGTCGTTTTTTGTCTATGTGTTCGTCAACGTCGGTATGGTTGGCGGTATTTTACCTGTTGTTGGCGTTCCTCTACCTTTCGTTAGCTATGGCGGCACGGCAATCGTCACTTTGATGGCAGGCTTTGGGTTATTAATGTCCATTCATACCCATAAATCTAACTAGAGCATGGCTTTAATCTTAATATGAGAGAATGAAAAAACACTATGTCGGTAACAGCTAAAAAGGCGCTATTTTATGGCGTCCTTTTTTAAAGCCTACATGAAATTTTGGACTTGGAATGTCTGTATAAACACGCCATACGTGACTCTTGAGAGTATCAAAAATGCAAACTATAGCGACTTATTAATTAAAAAATAGCAGCCTTAATATCCAAAAATTAGAATATTAAGATAGAATTTAAGCAGTTTTTAGGAGCTAATAATTCGTTTTATTTGTAATTAATGCTACATATTCTTTGATATTACCCATCGTTTATCATAGCCATATTCCACCTTAAACTACTAATATAGTTAGAAAAAATATCTCTATACTACAGCTTTTTTCCTCTAAAACTCCCCCTATTGTTACTCTACACTGATAGGTTTTAATCCTTGTTTTTTACAAATAATTGCGTTAACCTCGTTTTATTGTGTTTTGCTACATAACCCGTACAGAGCTACTAACAAACTTAGCATTTAATTATATTTTAGTTATAGCTCATCCGTATAGTTAGCAAATCCGAGATTTCAGACTTTCAAATCGACTACTTAGTTAACGCTTTAATAACAAAGTAATACGTAATACACTTTAAAACGTTTATTAATTTAGCAATACATGGAAGTTTGTTTATCGGATATGATAAATGTCGGTACTGACCATTGAAACTTTAGTTATTTAACTATGAGAGTCGGTACTTAATTAATGTTGTTAACTATCATTTGAGCACATCGTAAACGTTTCAGTCATTTACTACTGCAACGCATTTATGATAACAAAATGAAAATTATCATATGTTAGACCCTATAAAAGCCATCTTTTGCATCAATCGTGATTAGAATAACCGATTGATATATAGGCTTTAGAGCTTGCGACACGATTAGATTGGTCTAAGTCTGTCACACTCGATCTAAGATTTTTAGAGTTAGGTTTTAATGTATAAGTTATAGAGGTATTTATGAATAAGCGTTTATCTGGTTTACTTACAATGTCAGTATGTCTATTTGCTGGCTCTGCAGTCGCATCTAATGCCAATGCGGTAGAAGCAAAAACCACCCTTGCAATGATTTCGCAAGATAACGCCTCCCATATCGACCGTGTCCTCGGTGAGCTTAGTCGTCAACATGACGGTGCTTCAAGCTTGGTTAAGTCTGCCCGTCAGCCTACCTCATTAGCACTTAGCAGCTCACTATTAGCGAGCGATACCGCTCAAGTAAGCAATGACGAAGACGTGCTAGAGCGTTTAACAGCAGTCGCGTCTAACTCAGTGAGCAAATTTAAGCAAACCGGTTTGGCATCTTGGTACGGCCGTAAATTTCATGGTCGCAAAACGGCCAGCGGTGATACATTTGATATGAATGCCCTGACAGCGGCTCATCGTTCACTACCATTAAATTGCTATGTCAAAGTCACCAATAAGACCAATGGCAAAAGCGTCGTGGTAAAAGTCAATGATCGCGGTCCATTCCACGGTAACCGGGTAATGGATTTGTCTTATGGTGCTGCTAAGCAATTAGGTATCACTAACAAAGGGGTTGGCAACGTCTCGATTGAGCGTGTTTCAGGACCCTAGTTCTAAACCTACAGTTTTATAACTAAAGTTATAGCTAAAACGAAAAAAGCGCCTAACCACGATGAGTTAGGCGCTTTTTTATGTCTGACATTTATCTTTTTTAATATAAAGCTATAAGCCTATCGCTTACAACTCAAACGCACTTTCGATAGCATCGTCAAGACGTTCAACGGCAATCACATTAATGCCTTTAAATTGAGGAGAATCCTTCGCAGGTGCGTTAGCTTTAGGAATAATAGCGTGCTTGAAACCATGCTTCATCGCTTCTTTCAATCGTTCTTGACCGTTAGGTACAGGGCGTATCTCTCCAGACAAGCCTACTTCACCGAACACGGCTAAGGATGAAGGCAAGGGCTTTTCTTTGATACTTGAAGCACAAGCCAATAATACAGCCAAATCAGACCCTGTCTCTATGACCTTGACGCCGCCAACCACGTTGACATACACGTCTTGTCCACTGGTATGAATACCGCCGTGACGATGCATGACGGCCAGCAGCATGGATAAGCGTTGAAAATCTAGCCCCAGCGCCATACGTCTAGGTTGACCTTGCGAATCATCAACCAACGCCTGTACCTCGACCAATAGCGGTCTCGTACCCTCACGACTGACCATAACGACCGATCCAGCCACGGGCTTATCATAACGGCTCAAAAATATCGCTGACGGATTGGCGACTTCTTTCAGTCCCATATCGGTCATACCAAAAATACCGAGCTCGTTAACCGCACCAAAACGATTTTTGACGGCGCGAATCATCCGAAAGCGGGAGTCTGACTGTCCCTCAAAATACAATACCGTATCAACCATATGCTCAAGCACGCGTGGCCCTGCGAGCGTACCTTCTTTAGTCACATGCCCCACTAAAAATAGCGCAGTGCCCGTCTGCTTGGCATACCGTGTCAAAATAGCCGCAGATTCTCGAATTTGACTGACGCCGCCCGGTGCAGAATTGATGGCATCTGTATAAATAGTCTGAATAGAGTCAATAATAGCAATGGCTGGCTGCTCTTGAGTTAAAGCCGCACAAATAGTCTCGACGTTGGTCTCGGCCAATACCCGAAGTCTGTCAGCAGGCAGATCCAAACGTTTGGCACGCATAGCAACCTGAGCCAGTGACTCCTCGCCGGTCACATAAAGCGCACTACCTGCCAGCGAATCAGCACGAGCCATATTGGTCGCTGTTTGCAATAAGATAGTCGACTTACCAATACCGGGGTCGCCGCCTATTAATACGACAGATCCGGCAACCAATCCACCGCCAAGCACACGATCAAACTCGCTAATGCCAGTGGGCAAGCGCGTATCTAGGCCGACGCTGACAGCATTAAGCGGCATGACCGCACTATGAGTGCCTGCATAGTTGCCAGCGGGTGCACCTGTACTACGAGACACCGCTCGACTAGCATTAGGCTTAGCAGTATTCTTATTATGATGCGGCATACTGACGTTTGGCGCTTCAACCAAGCTGTTCCATTCCCCGCAATCCGTACACTGCCCTGCCCATTTGCCAAAATGCGCCCCGCAATGCTGACAGACATAACTGCTTTTATTTTTTGCCATAATGTATGAGCCTTATACAGACGATCAATAATAAAATATCAGAATACTTTTTTAAGTGTTTATATGAGAATAATTGTATGAAGAAGCCGTTAAGATGACAGGCTGTGTAGCAGGGATAATAACGAATAGGGTATGAATTATGGTCGTTGACACAAAAGATAGCTGAGACTTTATGCCAACTTATAAAAACAGAAACGAACGTGAATAGTGGTTAACTTACTGATTTATACCTGAAAATCTTTACCTAGGTACACAGATTTCACCAATTCATTATCTAAAACATCGCAAGCTGTACCTTCAGCAATAATGGCACCTTCTGAGACGATATAAGCTTTTTCGCAAATAGCGAGCGTGTCGCGGACATTATGATCCGTGATTAGTACGCCAATACCACGATTTTTTAGCGTTAATATCACATCTTTAATATCACCAACAGAGATAGGATCAACGCCCGCAAAAGGCTCATCGAGCAAGATAAACTTCGGATCAGCTGCTAGGGCACGGGCAATCTCGCAACGGCGACGCTCGCCGCCCGATACACTCATTCCCAAAGATTTGCGTACATGTCCTAGATTGAATTCACCGATTAGTTTTTCAAGCTCTTGGCGCTGCTCATTGGCCGTCAATTCTGTACGCGTTTGTAAAATAGCTAAGATATTGTCTTCAATAGACAGTTTGCGGAAGATAGAGGCTTCTTGCGGCAAATAGCCAATACCAGCACGAGCACGCTCATGCATGGCATATTTGGATAAATCCATGTTGCCTAAGCTGACGCTGCCTTTATCCATGTTAACCAGTCCGACGACCATATAAAAACTGGTGGTTTTACCGGCACCATTAGGGCCTAATAATCCAACCACTTGACCTTGATCAACAGAAAACGAGACATCTTTGACGACCCAACGTTTGCCATAGCGCTTACCTAAGTTCTTCATACACAAGCGCGCGACAGGCTCAGCGTTGATGGTTGGGGCTAAAGGGTCAAGATTTTGGTTATCACTCATAACTTACTCATAGTGTTATCGAAATTTAAGCGCTGCTACAGACTGGTTTGTACAACTTAGCGTACACCGCTCTGGCTATTACTGTTGCTGGGCGGGAAAACCAACTCCACGCGCTGATTGCCGCCAGCAGTCGCTTCTACATCACCCGCCTTTAAGCTATAACGAATGACATTACCTGCGAAACTGGCACCATTTTGTACAAGCTTTGCATTGCCAGTCAACGTGATAATACCAGTGATGGCATTATAATCAATTTTATTGGCCTGACCTTTCGCCACACCTTTTTCTTGGGTAACTACTTGTTGCATAGTGGCTGGACGACCGGTCGCTACTGCAGAGTTGATACTACGACCCTGTGATAAGTTGACCGTAATATTATCTGCGGTCATCTTAAACGTACCTTGAGTAATAACCACACCACCAGAATAACTCGTGACGCCGGTACGTTCACTATACGTGGCTTTATCTGCCAACAGCTTGATCTGCTGGTTGGCGTCTGATGGCAGCGCATGACTGTATAGTGGTAACGCTAGCAACATCATGACCGATAGCGTGCGCAGACGAGGAGAGACTTGAATCGAGCGGGTCGATAATAAGCGCAAAGTAGGCAAAAATTTAGATTTCATAAATATTACTCGTTTTATTATTAGTAGTAGGATTTGCAAACTTTATGCTAACGATAGTCAATTCTATATTAATCGGACACGGTCTCAGGTTATTAGAGTCACTCGGCGTACTATAGATAGCACTTTCGCTCATCTGTCCTGTCTCTCAATTATTCTGAACCAACTATATTGTTTTAATGCTTTTTGACGTAATCATTTACTGTAAAAGGCAACGGTGATTAAAACAAGGCTTTGTCTTGACGGTCAGCAGGAGAAAAATTCACAGCGACCTGACCGAACTCATATTCTCCAGTCTCAAGATTGGCTTTCATACTCGATGCTTCAAATCGATTCATCCCTTGTTCAATCTTGACCGCTTCATCACTATAAACTTGACCTGACTTGGTATTGCCTTTAAGAGTATTACCCGTCACTTTGATGGGTTCAATATCTGATGCGCCATCAGCTTTATCTTCACTAACTAAGGTAAAGCCACCAGACAAACTCAGCTCTCCAGTCTGTTGGCTAATAGCAGCACTACCCGCTTCGATACGATAGCGCTGCTCATCTGAGGGCTCCCAATTCATCGTAATACCGGACATCTCATCCTCATTAGTCACCGGATTGTGTGTCAACGATTCAGCGGTAAGCTCATATTCCGTTTCGCCTTGCTCATTGGTTTGCACCGCCTTGATGTCGGTCGCTTCATAATCAACATCCGTCGCTTCCATACTGACTGGCGGTGATATATCTCCTTGCTGCTGAAAAAACCAGCCAGCAATACCAGCAATAATCAACGCTAAAACTATTAAAACACGAGTATTCACGACAAGTTATCCTGAGTTTGTGCCTCATCAAGCGTATAGTGCGCGATAAAGTCTTGATAATGACCGTGACCTTTTAAGATAAGATCACATATTTCACGAACTGCCCCCGTACCGCCTGCGCGGGTGGTGACCATGTCGCTACGCTTAATCACTTCGGCATGAGCATTGGGCACCGTTGCCGCAAACCCCACGGTTTGCATTGCTTTAATATCTGGCAAATCATCGCCCATATAAGCACAATCAGCCGCCGTAATGTTGAGTGCCGGGTCAAGGGTAGATAACAATTCATTTAAGGCAATGAGCTTATCATCACGTCCTTGTACCACATAATTCACACCCATCTCGACAGCGCGCTTATCCACCATGGCGCTGCTACGACCCGTGATAATAGCAGTCAAAATGCCATACCGTGCTAACGACTTAACGCCGACACCATCGTGTACCGAAAAGGCCTTAGTCTCAATACCATTGGCGTCATAGATAATTTGACCATTGGATAAAATACCATCAACATCCAGTACCAATAGCTTCACTTGTCCGGCTTTTTTTATTAAGTCTTGCATGAGTCATCCCTTCTTAAAGACTTTTTGGCTCTTATTTATGTAGCATTATTTTTTTAAATGCATAATGCTTACTTAACACCCGCTTGTAGTAAGTCATGAACCGTAATAATCGCTTCCAAGCGATCTTCGTCATCGATAATCAATAGCTGGCTAATGCCGTTTTCGTTCATGACACTCAAAGCGTCTGATGCGCGCATGCTTTTACTGATGCGACGTGGGTCGTGTACCATCACATCGCGCATCGGGGTTTGTAGATCAATGCCTTTTTCTAAGCCACGGCGTAAGTCACCGTCTGTAAATACGCCGACAACTCTGTCATTATCATCAATGACCACTGTCATACCTAAACGCCCAGCAGACATGGTAAAAAGCGCCTCTTGCAATGGGGCTTGTTGATTGATAAGTGGCAAATCTTCTGACTTAGTATGCATCAAATCTTCGACGCGCGTGAGCAGTTGACGACCTAACGCCCCTGCTGGATGCGATAAAGCAAAATCCTCTGACGTAAAATTGCGCGCATGCACTAAAGCCACTGCCAAGGCATCGCCTAGCGCCAATGTAGCGGTGGTGCTAGAAGTGGGCGCAAGATTTAGCGGACAGGCCTCCTGCGATTTACCCAAAGTCAATACAATGTCAGCTGCGCGCGGTAACATGCCACGCTTATCACGGCTGATACTAATCAGTGGAATATTTAAATGCTTAACCACAGGCAGCAGCATTTTAATTTCGTCTGACTCGCCAGAGTTTGAGATGGCCAGCAACACATCGCCTTTCACCAGCATACCTAGGTCTCCATGCCCCGCTTCACCAGGATGCATAAAAAAAGCGGGTGTACCAGTAGAGGCAAAGGTCGCAGCGATTTTGCGCCCAATCAATCCTGACTTACCCATACCAGTCACCACTACCCGACCTTTACAGGCCAAGATAATATCGCAAGCCTGTGCAAATCTATCGTCTATCTGCTCTGTCAGTAGTGCTAACGCCGATATCTCGGTATTGATGGCTTCGATAGCGGTACTAATATATTGCTCATGGGTCAGATTGCTTTGGCTATTACTCATGCATCAGCTCTATGTTTATAATGAATCGATAAGATATTTTACTATACTCTGAGCAATATTAATAATGCCCCGCAAAACCCAATAGCAACGTCAAATCGATATCAATGTTTAGTAGTTATTATACGTCTATTTATACAAAAAAAACCCACTATAGCAGCAGGTTTTGATTAAGTATATCAAGTCGAGATAACGCATCTATAGGCAAAATACTTCCTGTCTATGATCGGTTATTTATTATCAACTTAGTTGTTATCATCAGACTCGTTATTTGGCTTACTTTCGAAGCTCGCACTGTCTGCTGGCGTCTCAAACCCACGGTCTTGACCAAAACCACCACGTTCAAAACCGCGATCTTGACCTTGTCCTAAACTACCACGCTCAAAGCCGCGATCTTGACCTTGGCTAAAGCCACCACGGTTGAAGCCACTACGATTAGCAGCAAAACCGCGCTCTTCAAAACCACTGCCGCTAGCAGGATTACTACCACGTTCAAAACCACTACCTTGATAACTGGTTGGCGCGGCACTCTGAGGCTGAGCGGTAGTGCCTGTCGCTGTGCTACTACGCGGGTTACGCGCTGGTACAACCGTCGAGATGGCATGCTTATAAACCATCTGGCTCACGGTATTTTTGAGCAACACGACATATTGGTCAAACGACTCAATCTGACCTTGCAATTTGATACCATTAACTAAAAAAATAGAGACAGGAATGCGATCTTTGCGCAGCGAGTTCAAGAACGGATCTTGTAAAGTTTGTCCTTTTGACATGAAATCTCTCCTAAATATTATATAATTATGTTTTAAGCGCCAATTATTTTAAGTGTTGATTCAATTATAATGGCTAAGAGTAGATACAATAATAAGTTTTATTTATAAAACGTATCTAAATAAACACTGGTCCTTCTTAAGCGATTCCACTTTATCGTGAATACATTATTATTGTAGATAATTAAGTAACTACTTGTTTCATAAACTGTTTTTATCAACAAACGTCAATTAATAATAGTTAATAAAGCAATGGCGATCGCGCAAAATACACCACTTTACTGAATTTAAATTATAACAGCTATTAACGTTGTATTTTGAAACTAATTGTCATTACTTTCTAGTGTGTTTATGAAGCGTTGCTGCTATGTTGTGTTTCTAATAAGATGGAGCAAAATCAAGACAGACTTTAAAGCAAATAACGCCTTTAAGAATGGCTAAAGCAGATAGTTTCTTGCCTCTGCCATTGTTGTGAATGCTTTAATCTCTAACGTATGGTTCATAGAGTCATTTGCATCATCAGCAGAGTTGGGATTTATTGCTACTGGTGTCGCAGTACTGGGCAGTTGCATTACTTTGCGAAGCCAAGTGTACTGGCGCTTTGCTAGCTGTCTTGTCGCATATAGTGCCTTATTTTGCATTTGCTGACAAGCAAGCACCTCGGTTTGGCTATCGGCCAAACTTGATTCAAGAAGAGGCTGAGACGCTTTATCTTGTTGTAATTTATTACTTAATGAACTGTCTAATTCGCCAAAAGCCTCGTAAAACAACGCCTTGTCTAAATGCGGCTGTTCAAATATTGGATGATTAGTATGCACGAGATATTCTAAGACTTGCCGATAGCCAACGCAGCGCATCGACGGCAAATTCGGTGTTAGTGGATACTGCTCAAGCAGCCTGATTACTTCAGCCACTAGACCCTCATTCCACATGATGTCTAGACGCTGCTCGATACGCTCATGTAACCATGGGCGATCAGGCATCACTGCCAATACATGCCAGTTCTGATTGGGATTATGGGCCAATGCTTGTTTGGGCTTTCGCTGCCAGTCACTAATTGGGATATCTGTTTGCAAATACACTTCAATAGCGCGGGTAATACGCTGAGTATCAGTGGCATTGAGGCGCTGGTGGCTCACCGCATCAACTTCACCTAGATAGTCATATAGCACACTTATACTTTCATCTTGTCGCCATTGCTCCACCCGCGCACGGACGCTATCATCGCTATCTGGTACTGGAGATAGCCCATCTAATAGCGCCATGTAATACATCATGGTGCCGCCAATGAGCAAGGGTATTTTGCCGTTTTCATGACAGCGATCAATCAGACGAGCAACATCATTAACGAATTCTGCAACGCTATAGCTCTGCGTCGGGTCAATAACATCAACTAAATGGTGCGGATAACGCGCCAGCTCCTCCGTCGTAGGCTTGGCTGTACCGATATTCATGTCGCGGTATATCAGCGCTGAATCTACTGAAATGAGCTCATAACGCCCTGTATCATACAGCTCATAAGCCAGTGCTGTCTTACCGCTCGCGGTTGGTGCCATCAAGCACACCACGCTATTATCTGCCAAATTGGGATTTAGGCGATAAGACGAGCTATCAGACGAATGTTGCATAAAGTTGCCTTTACCAATAATGTTTTGGGTAACAGAAATAGAATTTAGTTATTTTTTTTATTCACAGACGAGAGCATTAACGCGACTAACTGCTGACTGTCTATCGTTTTGAGTGCGTTATTAATAAGTAACGAGTCGATATCAGCTAAGAATACTATCAAATCTTGCGCTGACATTTGCGCGCTCACGGTAGCCAGTTGCTGATTAATATATGCTGCACTATCTATCGACTTGCCCTCTAATATTTCCCCTTCTTTGGAAAAATTATTGCTAAGCACTTGTGACTCAAATAATGAGCTTAACATCGACTGCCAATCTGCTGCACTGATGAGTAAACATTGCCCGTGATAGTAAAATAATAACCAAGGCAGTGATTTATTATCGATGTCTTTAGCATAAGAAGATTCGATTGCTAGGTTATTTAAGCTCGTAATGATGTCTAAGCAAACTGGTAAAGACTCGCTTGTTAGTAACGAGCTACTTAGAATATTAGCGTTATTGGTTGAAACTGGACTTAATAATTTAATACTCTTCGCTGAAGAGTCATCACTATAGAATTTTCCTGAAAGACGCTCTTCTAAATTTTGCGAAAAAGCTTTACTTACTGACAACTGATATGGCTGTCTGGGTGCTTGTACTTGCTGGCTTTTGGTTAAACGAATGGTAGATGATGTCTGTTCCCTTTCAGCAGCAAAGGCGTTATATATAGGTAGACGATTATCTAATACTTGACTATCATCATTAGCAGAATCAATGGTCTTTTTGCTAATAATCGTTTTAAGCTTTGTCCGAATATCATGACTTAGATGCGCCATGATATTGTTGAGCGGACTGATTTTGATGCGCTGTTTGGATGGATGTACATTGATATTGAGCCACTCGGTTGGCAAATCAAAATAAAGCGCGTAGCCAATACCTGCCAGCTGAGTACTTTGGGCAAGTTGGCGCAATTGATTGCTAACCAAGGCTTCTTTTACTAGCCTGCCATTTACATAGATTAGCTTTGGTAAAGTATCCTGCGAATGAGCGATAGGCCACAACCAACCATTAATGCTTGCTTGAGCGCCAAAGCTATTGCCAGCATACTCTGCAGGTGACTGCATCAAGCTGCTGAGATCTATCGCTATTTCTAACGCATTATCCATTAGTGATGACCCAGTCGCTTGTTCAAGACGCGATAATGGCAGACGATTTATATTACTATGATTGTTGTTATCGACAGACCTTGAAGACAGCGACAGCCGCTTTTTATTATCATGAAACAGCGTCAGTGCCACATCTGCTCGCGCCAGTGCGACTTCACGGACTATTGTCTCAATATGACCAAACTCGGTCGCGATAGACTTTAAATTACCGCGACGGGCTGGCACGTTAAAGTATAAATCCTTTACGGTAATGGTCGTACCACGATGATGCACAACGGGTATGAGCTTTGGCACATCGTCCAATACACCAGCAACTTGCAACTGACGACCGATGCCACTGTCATCGTGGCTACTGGTCAAGGTCAAACGAGAAACTGCTGCCGTCGCTGCCAAGGCTTCCCCGCGAAAGCCTAACGTTGTAATACCATGTAAGTTAGCGACATCCGCAACTTTACTGGTCGCATGACGGGTAATGGCCATGACCATATCATCGGGATGAATGCCCGTGCCATTGTCCATCACTTCAATCATTCCCATGCCGCCTTGGGTAATATGAATTTCAATATTACTCGCACTAGCGTCAATCGCATTTTCAAGCAGTTCTTTGACCACTGCGGCTGGACGCGTGACCACCTCACCTGCTGCTAATTGATTGATGAGCAACGGCGATAATTTTTTGATGCGGCTATTGGAGAGATTATCTGGCATTAATGGATGTCATACTTTTCTATAGTCTCAGCAGCATTAACGGGGTCTAACCTAAATTTTAAGAGAGGATAAATCTAAGCCTTGTGCTTGGCCCGCCTTCGATAGTCGCAGCTCAACTTGACGAGCCTCTTTATCTATATCAGCGCTGTTGGCTTGCGTCATATCGATAAACATAGTCGGCGGTGGTAAGTAGCTGTCCGCACGGCTGGCCCATTCGATAATGACCAGCGCATTTGGTTCATCGAGATACTCATCGAAACCGATAAAAGACAGCTCTTCTGGGTCTTGCAGACGATATAAATCAGCATGATAAACAGGCTTAATTGAGTCGTCATTTTGCTCGATGCTATAAGGTTCCACTAAGGTGTAAGTCGGGCTTTTAACGGCACCCGAATGTCCGAGCGCTTGCAACCAATAACGCGTCAGCGTGGTTTTACCTGCGCCCAAATCACCCGCTAGCCAGACACTACCGGATAGTGGTAATGCCGCCAATTGTGCCGCCAAACGCTGAGTATCGGCTTCAGAATACAGCGTCAACATTTTTACGTTTTTGTCTTCCATTGTACTATTAAGCATCAGGCTTACCTGTCTGTACTTGCGTATGTACCTGCATAGTCACGGATGGATTGACAAAGCGCTCACCGCGAATCAGCTTGGTATACAACTCGGTGTCATGCCATTCAGCACTCACTTGGTCGCTGAACTCAAATTCTTCTAAATTAAGCTCGCCCATTTGCGCGTTTGCCACATCATCAGCAAAGCACTGTGCGTAACCGGTTGCCGTCTCATGGGCAATCACCGAGTAAACGCTGACATCAGACTCACCGTTTTGCATTTGGGTTTGTTTTAGAATTTCTTGCGCCCAAAAGAATATCACGCGCGAGAACTGCTCTGCGGACGGCGAGACTGGCAAACTTATCCAGCGTGCGCTGAACTTTTTACAAGCCTCAATATACTCAGGATCGTCCTTATTCCAAAAGCAAATGGCATGATCAAAGCTGTCGATGATGTCTTTAATCGAAGACTTTAATAAGCCAAAATCATAGACCATTTGCCCGTGATCTAAACGCTTGGCTTCTAGAATCAGCTCAATCTGATAGCTATGACCATGGATAGAATGCTTGCAACGCTCAGAGCTACAGTTACGCACGATATGAGCATTTTCAAATTTAAAAAGTTTACGGATACGCATAATAATTTTGACCAAAACAGTAAGCACTATCGTGCTAAATATTAATAACTAAAGGTTTGCCACAGCGAATCATTGGCTTGTCGCTTATTATAGCAAATTGGCATGTATCCGTAAGTAAGCACTTATTAATAGCAATATTGGCTAAATAAATCTATTGCCTACAACGTCTATTTATAAAATACGAATTTAAGGCATAGCATCGACAAAGGCAGGGTTGGATCGAATCGTAGGTGAATTGTGCAGAGGCTATCTATTACCTACCCTTCAGCCTATACTCAATCCAGTACGCAGCGTTTGCGGCCATTGTAGCAATATCGCCTACTAGTCAGCTAATTTGGCTTAGAGGATGGTATAAGCTACCTAAAAAGGAAAAAAAATCATGAGTAAAGGTCAAGATAGTAAGAAGAATGTAAAAAAGAAGCCACTGTTAACGGCAAAAGAGAAAAAAGCGGCTAAACAATCAAAGAAAGAAGACAGTGGTAGTATTTTAGGTAAACATTAATATTCAATGCACCACTGTGCTAATTGAAACCCTATTAATTAAAGCTATGCCAATCGAACCTCAAGGTTTGATTGGCATTTCTTATATTTGATTGGCATTTCTTATATTAGATTGGCATTTCTTATATTAGATGATGCTTTGATACTAGGGTGTATCCTCATTTTAAAAATAGTCATAAAAATGAGATAAATCGCCGTCAAACGAGAAAATAGCGCAAATAATATCGGGATATTAGTCAGCTGTTTGACGGTGTTCGGCAAAATTTAGCCATTTTTAGACCATTTAGATACAATCGAGTGAATTGAAGATACGCCCTAAGTACTGCGCGGTGCAAACATAATAATCGCCATCCCTAACAGCGCGACCGCCGAACCCACTATATCCCACGTGGTTGGTCGAATACCATTCACCGTCCACAACCATAAAATCGCCATCACCACATATACCCCACCATAAGCTGCGTAGACTCTACCCACAGCCGTTGGATGTAATGTCAGCAACCAAACAAAAGCGGCTAAACTAAGCACGCTGGGAACAAGCAGCCAAATTGACTTACCTTCTCGCAGCCATAGATAAGGCAGGTAACAACCGACAATCTCAGCTAATGCTGTCAGCGCAAAAAGGCCAACCGTCTTTAATTCTGTCAAACTTACCTACTCCCCACCTACTACTCTTCTAATCTAACAAAACCAGTTAGGTATTGTACGGTATTTCCCAAAATAATCACTCTATCTCTATCACCTCTTATAAAAGACTATTTTGTCTGACATTACAGTCAAAATCACAGTAAAATCTATCATAGCAAACCTCTTAGATAACCGTCTATCGAGGTCATACCGATCTATTGAATAGGGATTTAACGTAATGATGCGTATTGGCTTGTTTTTATTGACCAACTTAGCCGTGATTGTGGTGTTTAGCATTGTATTTGGCATACTATCCAGATTTTTTGGGATTGGCGGTGTGCATAGTGCAGGTGGTCTTAACTATGTCAGTCTTGCTGTTATGTGTGGTATCTACGGTATGGTTGGCTCGATGGTGTCGCTATTTATATCAAAGTGGATGGCTAAAAGATCAACGGGTACGGTGGTGATAGAATCCCCTCGTAACTCGACTGAGCAATGGCTAGTCGATACAGTAGCCAAACAAGCGCGAGCAGTAAATATCGGTATGCCTGAAGTCGGTATCTTTAATAATTCGCAGCCAAATGCTTTTGCGACTGGTTGGAATAAGAATAAGGCGCTGGTAGCTGTATCGTCTGGTCTACTACAGAATATGACAGCCGATGAAGTTGAAGCGGTATTGGCACATGAGATTGGTCATGTAGCCAACGGTGATATGGTAACCCTTGCCCTTATTCAAGGCGTGGTCAATGCCTTTGTGATGTTCTTTGCACGCATTGTCGGTAGCTTCGTTGACCGTACTGTGTTCAAAAACACCAGTGATCGCCCAGGTATCGGTTACTTTATTACCAGTATTGTGATGGATATCTTACTTGGGTTTTTGGCGTCTGCTATCGTAATGTGGTTTTCACGCTTACGTGAATTCCGTGCGGATCAAATGGGGGTAAAACTTGCCAGCCGCGAAAAAATGATCAGTGCGCTTGATGCGCTTCGTCCTTCTGCACAGCGACCTGACCAGATGCCTGAGAGCATGAAAGCCTTTGCGATCTCGTCTGGGCAAACGCAAGGCTTTAGTATCGCGAATCTATTCCGCTCACACCCCACGCTTGATGACCGGATTGCGGCGTTGCGGAATTATAATCCTAGTGAGAGATAATAAGAAGATTGATGAATTAACTCCTAATTTGCTATCTCTTAGCAGATTAAGTGACATACTAAAACTTACCTATGATTTATATGTACTGCAGAGATTTTAGACATTTAGTGATTTCCTCTATTATCTCTTCATAACCATCTATTTTTTGTTCAACTTCGAGAAAATTTGTACCGGTATCTTTACAATAATTTCTTGCTGCGTTATAGATTGAATCTTGCATTTGATAGTTTTCAATCAAATTCACTGTTTCGTCGTATACACGATTTCTTTTTTTCTGTAATGTACTCCAATCATCTTCACTTACTTTTATAAATACTAATAAATCGGGAGCGGCTAATAGTTCTGCATCTAATTCAGCAGTTCTCTTAACAACTTCATAGTAGGCATTTTCTTTTGAAATCAACCAACTAAAAGACGGGTCGTTAATATAATATTTAATCAATACATCATAGAAACTGTCAACGAAGACTAACTCTTTCTCAGATATTAATGCAGCTTTCTTATACTCAGGAACTCTAGCAGATCTAAACCAATTCAAAGCACTAAACTGATCTAGGTTATCCTCTTTAATCCAACTTGGCCAAAAATCCTCCTCTGGCTCTAGAAAGTACTGGCTACTACAATTTTCAGCTATTTTTGCTGTTAACGTACTTTTGCCACAAGAAGGCAACCCACAAAAGACAACTAACATGAAGTATCCTTTTTATCGGCTATACGCCACATTTCTTCAAATTCAGATAGATACATATGAAATAGTCGACCAGGATTTTTAACTTCATAAGTAACAGTGGATGAACTTCTGGATTTTTTAATTATTGAATAATGTCCTGTAAATAATGTATCTCCTAGACGATATATCATGACTGGTAAACTTTGTTCAATAAACCTAATTTCAACATTTTCAATACCTTCAAAACTGGCTAATATATTCGTACATAATGTTTGGTAATAATCTTTAACGTGCCCTTCGTTAAGAGCTTGACTCTTTGATGCTTCAGTATCTGGATTAACTAGTAAAATTCTAACATTTATAGGATTTTTACCCTCATTTCTTCTTTTTATTATATCTAAAGCTTGATTTGAAAACCCTGATAGCGAATAACCTGTAACATCAATCTCATTAGACGTTTCTAATAATTTCTCATATATACTCACTAAGGCTCTCTGACTATGTATTTCCTTTAAGCCATAGCTCCTAATGTTAGACAAGAGTCTATCTTCAGATGTCTTAATAAACCTAACCCATAAGGTGCTAAAGCTTACAAGAGAGCTAGCTATTAATGAAGTTCCAATTGCACGTGGAATTTCATCAAAAAAAATTAATATTAACCCTAGTATCAGTATTGAAATATTTAAGACTAGTAGTGAAGTAGTAGAATTAAATAACTTACGAATTGTTTCATGTTCATCTAAGTTAAAACTAGCCATATTTAATCTTAATTTTTAATGGTTATTATAGTTAAACGTCGTGTATATTTATGATACTTTCAATTTTATCCGCACCCATAACTAAACACTTACGTATCACAAAATCTTCTAAGCCCAGATTATCAGACCATCTTTGAATATACCCTTCTCGCATTTCCTTAGGATACAAGAGTATATCGCTCGATTTATTATAAATAGTGGCTAGTAACCTTACTTTATTTTCTAAATCAAGCTCTATAAGTCCTGTCTGTTCATCGCTATCTTCTAAAATTTTTTCATCAATTTTTTCAACTATATGTTCTACTAAGCTTTTCTCTTTATCACTCATTTCATTTACGATATTAGTCATATCTGAAAATTTATCAATATAAGAGTGGGCTTCAACTAATTTGCTAACTAATATTTTCATGTACTATTCCTCTAGTATTTTTTTAATAAAAGGTATTATTTCTTTATAAATACTCTTTATAGACTTACGATTATTACCTTTATCATATGCATCAATAAACACTCTATTTTTTTTATTTTCAACATTGCTAAAGAAATTGTTCACCTTTACCTGTAGACCTTCATCTTTTTCATGAATATCTGAACTATCTAAAGAGTAACTTCTATCTTTCGAGCCATTTCTTTCTAAATGTATACCATCTATGTAATGAGAGTCTGGAGCAGTAATAATAACCTCCAAATCAGGTTTGGGAAGCTTATATATCTCATACTCTAACCACTGAATGAGTTCTACAAGCTTCTCACTTCTATCTATATCTATTAACTTAGAAGTTTGAAAAGCTATATTTGATAGTATGTAACGATCACAGAGAACAATAGCTCCACTCTCAAGACTTCCATTAATAGGATCTTTTGAGATATATCTATCAGCAGCAAAGGCTAAGCTCAAGAATTCAGGCTCAACCTGCCCATGTTTACCATTTAAGAAGTCACCTATCAAATCTGATAGTGGGTTACCTACTTTATGAGGAAAATCATAAGTTGATACTTCATAACCTTCTTTAATCAGCATGTCTTCTATGAGACTATACTGTGTACTTTTGCCTAGGCCATCCCCACCCTCTATTACAATTAATTTTCCTTTACCGCTATTATTCATATAACTACCTGTTTAAGTCTCTTGAGAAGTGATTATTTTGCATATATTTCGAACTCTGCCTTATAGAACTATATTTCTTGATACAAAAAACTTTAATTTGTTAGACGGCTGATGTTTCTATTATACAGATATTAAGATAAAAAAGACCTGAGTGATAATAGAAATAGACATAGACTATGTCAACTCTTCACTCATCTAAGTAGATAATAGATTATATCAGTACCTGATCTATTTCTTCTTCAAAGATTCCAAGTAGCTTCAACCATAAAAAAAAGCCTATCTATAAAAGATAGGCTTTTCTAAATCAAACTCGTTATTTAAACATCGAACTCTAATGCTCTGTCACCTTCGCTATCTTTGATACGCGTTGGCAAGCCAATTTTATTGAGCAGATTGATAAATGGCTTGGCATCTAGCTCTTCAACGTTGACCATCTTGCCAGCATCCCACTCGCCAGTCGCGACTAACATCGCAGCCGCGACAGGTGGTACGCCTGCGGTATAAGAGATACCTTGGCTGCCGACTTCATTATAAGCGTCTTTATGATTGGAGACGTTATAGATAAAGATTTCGCTATCAACGCCATTAATCTTACCTTTAACCTTGTCACCGATGCAAGTCTTGCCCGTATAGTTTGGTGCAAGCGAGCTTGGATCTGGTAGCACGGCTTTGACCACTTTTAGCGGAATAACCTCTTGCCCTTCCGCAGTCATCACTGGCTGCTCAGACAATAGACCTAAGTTCTGTAGCACGGTGAAGACATTGATGTAGTGCTCACCAAAGCCCATCCAAAAACGGATGTTTGGCACATCTAGGTTGGCTGACAATGAATGCACTTCATCATGACCACTCAGATAGCTGTTCTGCACACCCACAACTGGTAAATCGTCAGTACGCTTTACTTCAAACATTTTGTTAGACTGCCACTTGCTGTTCTGCCAAGAGTAGACCGTTCCGGTGAATTCGCGGAAATTAATCTCAGGGTCGAAGTTGGTGGCGAAGTATTTACCGTGGCTACCCGCATTGATATCAATAATATCAATATCAGTGACCGAGCCTGTATCCATCATGTCGTAGCCAAGGCGCGCATAGGCATTGACCATACCGGGATCAAAGCCTGCACCCAAAATCGCCGTGACATTGTTGTCCGCACAGCGCTGTTTACGCTGCCATTCATAGTTGTTATACCATGGCGGCGTCTCGCAAATCTTACGCGGATCTTCGTGGATAGCGGTATCAATATAAGCAACACCTGTCTCAATACAAGCTTCTAATACAGTCATATTGACAAATGCCGAACCGACATTGATAACAATTTGTATACCAGTATCTTGGATAAGCTGTGCCAACGCTTGGCTGTCCATGGCATCGACTTGGTGCGTGTGCAAGATAGCAGCTTGTTTAAAGCTCTCTTTGTCTTTGACACTTTGCGCGATGGCATCACATTTAGTCTTGGTACGTGAGGCAATATGAATCTCGCCGAGCACATCATTATGCATCGCACATTTATGCGCGACCACTTGAGCGACACCGCCGGCGCCGATGATGAGTACGTCTTTTTTATTGGGCTTAGCTTGTTGGTTGGTATTCAATGCAACAATCCTCCTTTGTGTCCCTGTCATCGCCTAAGAGGTGGCTATTCAAAACAGAAACGAGTGAATGATATGCGTGAATTAAAAAGGAAGACCGAGGAAAACCCACGCACCCGTCGGGCAAAATCAGCTGTTTTTGCCCGTGGCGATTATAACAATTTTTACTTACTATTCGGCAAAAATTACAACATAACTTAGAAAATCTGAGAGCAATACTCATTTCTGGATAGTTGTTTGGCAGTGTTATCGATTAATGCCAAGCATAATAGTGTTATGACAAACTCGCCTTATAATCTTGGTAATCAAACTCGCGCTGCACATCAATACTACCATCTAAACGACGAATCACAATCGCTGGCATATTGACACCATTGAACCAGTTCTTCTTTACCATGGTATAGCCTGCCGCATTACCAAACGCAATGGTATCGCCTACCTGTAATTGGTTAGGCAAGGCATACTCACCAAAAATATCGCCTGCCAAACAAGAACGACCATAAATAATAGTGTTGTCCACCACGTCAGCTGTTTTGGTCATATTAACGGGTGAAATACTCATCGCTTCTTTATTAATAGCCGCAATGGGTGCTGACTCGCGATAAATCAGTAAATCAAGCATATGCGCCTCGATAGACGCATCGACGACTGCTAGGTTTTTTTCATTATGCATAGTATCTAAAACGCTTGTAACTAGTGATCCAGCGCCATGAATGCTCGCTTCACCCGGCTCAAGGTAGACTTGTACGCCGTATTTTTCACTAAAGCCTTTCAACCGCTCAGCAAGTTTTTCTAGCGGATAATCAGGGGCGATAAAGTGAATGCCACCGCCCAAACTGACCCACTCAAGCTGCGCTAAAACGTCACCAAATCTAGCTTCGATATCAGCCAAGCTGTCGCTAAAAGCCTCAAAACTGTCATTTTCGCAATTGTTATGAATCATGACGCCAGTGATATCACTCAATACCGCCGCAATCTTATCTTTATCATGCTCACCTAAGCGGCTAAATGGACGCGCAGGATCAGCGATGATAAACGATGAATTACTGGTCTTTGGATTTAAGCGCAGACCAACTGGAATACCTTTTTCCGCGGCTTGCTCTTTAAATACATTGAGCTGCGAGATTGAGTTAAAGATAATCTTATCTGCGTAGCTTAATACTTCATCGATTTCATCCGTACTATAAGCGACGCTATAAGCATGCGTTTCTTTTTCATTATCACTGTCTTTACCTTTACCAAAAGTCTCGTAGCCAAGTCTGACTTCATTGAGTGACGACGAAGTGGTTCCGTGCAAATAGGGCTGCATCACATCAAACACGCCCCAAGTCGCAAAGCATTTGAGCGCCAATAAGGCTTTAGCGCCTGACAGCTCACACAGTCGCGCGATAATCTGCATATTGGCAACGATTGCCGCTTCGTCGAGTAGATAATAAGGCGTTGGTGGCAAGGATGATTTTGTGGTTTTCAGCGAAGTTTTTGCATTCATAAGAGGTTACCTAATAGCTGCTGTTGGTATCATGACAGATATAAATATTTGCGCTATAGTAGACTAAATCCACCGTAATTAGAATATCTTATGTCATTATCAACCGATTATTCCAGCTCTGCTAGCCAAGCCAATTTATCGCAACTCGATTCAAAGAATATTAATGTAGAGTATCTAGATGCTGAGGCGCGCGCAGTGTTGGATTTTTGGTTCGACCAAGATAATGAGCCATATTGGTTTGCCCAAAATGACAACTTTGATAAGCAAATAAAGGCTAAGTTTGGCAAAATCTGGCAAGCAGCAAAACACGGTGAATGTGCGCCGTGGCGATGGTCTGACAATCACAACGATGTGAATAGCTCAATCACTAATTTGGCAGGACGATTGGCAGAGATTATTGTCTTAGATCAGTTTTCTCGCAATCTATGTCGCGAGCAAGCATGCGCCTTTGCTCAAGACGGTATGGCGGTGGCATTAGCGCAAGAAGCCATTGCCCAGCCGCATTTTGAGACCCTACCGATGGAGTGGCGCAAGTTTACTATTATGCCGTTTATGCATTCTGAATCAGCTGTTATCCATAAACGCTATCTGCCGCTGTTTGAGCAACTAAATGACCCAACCACTTTAGACTTTGAACGCCGTCATAAAGACATTATTGATGAATTTGGACGCTATCCACACCGTAATGAAGCCTTGGGTCGTGAGTCGACTGCAGAAGAAGACGCATTTTTACAGCAGCCGAATTCTTCATTCTAAGCGTTGTTACTTATAATAACAAAAACAAGGGCTGAATCAGATAACTGGTTCAGCCCTTGTTTTGTTTTATGCTATTTATTCTAGGGTATACCCTATAGATTAGTAGTTCACTTTACCCGTGCTAAAGCTAAACGACTGCTGCTTTAGCGTTCGATTGTCCACTAACACATCAAAGCTTACACGATATTCACTCTCGCCATGCAAACCACAGTTTTGATCTTTTTTAGTGGTGATTTTGCAGCTTTTTAGATTATCCGTAATGGGTAAAATAAAAGCTTCGTTCGCTGGTAGCTCATAAACGGTATTCTTATGGGGATCTTGCCCATAATCAAGCAGTTCAGTGGGCACATCGATGTTACGCTGAACATCATGGAACTTGATATTACTGAGCTTAATGGTCTGGGCAGCTGGCATACTGACATAGATGGGCTGCCCGATAGGATCAGCTCGTAGGTCACGACCCGTTCCTTTGACAGGATTTGGCGTTTCGTTATACAGCGCAGTCACCGTACCACTGACCCCTTGGCAAGGATAAGTGAATATGCCTGCCACCGTATTGTCTTTGCTTGCCTTGGTCGCTGAGGCATGGTTGACTAAGATATAACCCTGATTGTTGGTCGTGTCTTTGCCATAAGGCTTATAAGTGACCATACCCGTACCCGTCAAACTCGAGCCTGGTAGCATCAAAGAACGCAGATGATAAGGCGCTGCCAATAATGACTTCGCCATTGCACCTGCCACTATATCAGAGCCTATAATATTGCCAGCCGAGCTATAATAGACCGACTGAGCAATATTCTCAGTCACACCATATTGGGCGTTGCCGTAGTTTGCCTGTAACAACCGATCTGTGAAGCTGACTCCGCTAAAGAATGGGTTATTATCACCCGTGACGTTGGCGATATCTGCAATCTTATTTTCATAGTGCGGACTAAAAGCAGTCGGCGTGCTATTAGCAAATACATGCTTGATGTATTTTGCATGTTGAATCGCAACATTATCCAGTGCAGTATCGGCAGACAAACCACTTAGACCACAGCTGGTGCGCGCTAGACTAAAGGTATTATTGGCAATTAATGCAGCTTTTGCCTCATTATCAGTCTGGTCATTAGGCTTATCAGTCGAGGTATCATCAGGACTAGCAACAGGCGGTGTTGGCTTGGGCGTAGTATTGTTAGTGCTGCCATCTGAGTCTCCGCCACTGCCGCCACTGCCGCCACAAGCCGTCAAAAACGCTGTTAAAAATATTACTGCCGCGAGGTTTTTTTCTCGTAATTTGAGAGTCATCTTTTATCCTGTAAGATAGTGGTGTGCCTATTATGAGCAATAAATCAGCTATGACGGATATTATCGAATAACGATTCAAATGTCATTTAATAAAACATGAAAACTTAATACGCATAATCTCAAAAAACCATTCATTTTTGACTAAGGGGTGTTTTTTTAAATTGATAAATAATTTATGCTTAGGCTATTTATATAAATAAGCAATTCTCCATCTGCCTTTAACTCTCCAACGCCTTTCGCACTGGTGCAAAGCTACGTCTATGCTCGGGCAGCACCCCATACTGTTGAATCGCTTCCATATGCGCTTTGGTTGGATAGCCTTTATGTTTGGCAATCCCATATTCAGGATGCTGAGCATCGAGTGTATACATAGTAGTATCACGGCTGACTTTTGCCAATATACTGGCTGCGGCGATACTGGTATGACGCGCATCCCCTTTTACCCATGCTTGGCAGTCAATCGCAGAGTGATCTATGCCTAATTCAGCGAGCTTGGTATTGTTTACTTGAGGACAGCGATTTCCGTCGAACAAAACCTCAAATGTCAGCATAGATGTGGCAAGATGCTCAGCGATAGCCTCTAACAATCCTTCAGTGCATAAGCGCATACCGAGCATCGTTGCTTGCAAAATATTGACCTGATCGATGACCGCTGCTGGTATTTCAGCGATGATAAAACCCACAGCATTTTGCTGCACCAATGGATAAAGAATATCGCGTTTTTTCTCACTCAACTGCTTAGAATCCGTCAGTATGGATAAAGGTGTGTCTTTTAAGGGTTGTTCTTCAATCAATCCTGACCACGTGGCAGGCAGTATCGCTGCGGCCACATTAACGCTACCTAAAAGTGGTCCGCGCCCTGCTTCATCAACACCTATTTGCAGCGTTGAGCTGTGCAGCGTTGAACGTTCTACATGCTGTTGTGTATTTAAGTGTGGCTCTTCATTTATCCCATATTCAGCGAGCAGCTTAGTCACATTCACTTGCCCATATAAATGGATAGGTTCGGCTAAATCAATGCACTGGGGTTTTATATCAATCTGTTGGATTTTTTTGTCAATCGGAATAATACTATCTGTAGGGTTGTTCTGAATGCTCATGATTTTTTGTGGTCTTATTGATTTGGGTGTTAAAGATAAATAATGCGCAATTATCCCTTAGGATTTATGCTGGTTTTGCATAAACCATTGATCAATCACGCTATTAGCAGGCTCATGATTGCTTTGCTGCTGCAATAGCTGCTTGGTGGCGACAAGCGCTTTTAATTGTTCTGCATAAGCACGCGGTTGCAACAGGCGCATGACGGTGCGGCAAATATTATCACCACTCGCCTGCTCCTGTATCAGCTCAGGGACGATGACGCTGTCGGCTAAAATATTGGGCAGCGCCACATAAGGGACTTTGACCAGACGCTTGGCAATCTGATAGGTCAGCTGATTTAATTGATACACCACCACCATTGGGCGCTCAAGCAGCATCGCCTCAAGGGTTGCCGTGCCAGATGCTAGCATCACCATATCCGAGGCAGCCATGGCCTGCTGACTAAACGCTGGCTGGCTGTCGTCATAGACCACCACGATAGCGGCACGCAATTGCTCTGAGCGTCGATCAATGACGTCTTGGACGATATACTGATGGTTTTGATCGACCGTTGGAATGATAAAACACAGCTTCGGATCTAGTAATATTAACTTTTGAATACCATCCAGCATAAGAGGTAAAATAGCCGTTATCTCCCCGCGCCGAGAGCCTGGCATCACACAAATAAGCTGGCTGACATCATCGAACCGCTCGATAAAAAACTGCTGCAAACCATCGTTGTGCCAGACCAACTCACTGCGCCTCTGATTGATAGGCGTCTCTATCAAGGTCTGATCAATAGTACGTAACAAAGGATGACCCACACATATCGCTGGATGATTGTGGCGCTCATATACTGGCAGCTCAAACGGAAATAGACAGAGTACAAGGTCGGTCGCTGCTTTAATATTATGAATACGCGACTCGCGCCATGCCCAAATAGAGGGGCTAACGTACTGTACACAAAACACGCCTTTTGGCTTTAACTTTTTGGCGACTCGTAGATTAAAATCAGGCGCATCAATGCCGATAAACCAATTGATATCAGCGATTTTGAAGGCGCTCAATAACTCGCGGCGCGCTTTAAGTAAGTCAGGCAATTGCGCCATGACTTCCACCAAGCCCATCACTGCCAGACGTTCTAGTGGAAAAATACTTTGCAATCCTTGCGCTTGCATCTTAGTACCACCAACGCCTACCCAAACGATATCATCACGCAGGTTATTCATCTGCTGCATAAAATCTGCCCCCAAACTGTCACCTGACACCTCACCTGCGACAATACCAATAACCAGTGGTGCCGTCTTAAATTCAGGCATCTGCTGATTGGTATCTGTCTGATCAATAAAGTCAGTATGTTTATGGGAAGTAGCAGAATCGGTCATAACAAGCTCTCAATATGAAGAATGACAATGGGTACAATTATTATGAACAAAAATAGCATTATTATAAAATATAGCACACCGAGTGAGTAACACCGCGCTAATGGCTGCAAGCGCTTGCCTCACTACTATTGTAGCGTTATATCATTTATGTTGTCATCATACGTCACCATGGTACAAATAGCGAAATTAGCTTATAAAAGTCCAGCATAGTTGGCTGATAAATACCAAAAGAAGCTTTTATACGCAAAAAAATGCGCAGTAAGCTGATGTTTAAAAATCCCAGTTTAGGGCTGAGTGTTGTTAAGTATAACGAAGTTTTGGTTTGCACATTCCAGTTATCAGTCAATTAACTGCGCGACTGCCCTTGTCAACCAGCACTTTTGTCCTCATAATGATTATTCCTATAAATCAGCTAGACGATATATAATCATGACAACACCAGCTACCAATAATGCAGATATTGATGACGTGAATATTGAAAAATTCATTCCCTTGATCACCCCCGCTGAGCTAAAAACTGAGCTACCTTTATCAGACGAAGCCTATAAAACCGTCCTAAAAGGGCGTAATACGATCCAAGATATTTTGGATGGTAAAGATAAGCGTCTGTTTGTGGTCATCGGCCCTTGCTCTATCCACGATATCAAAGCCGCTCACGAATATGCCGATCGCTTAGCTGCATTGGCAAAAGAGATCGAAGACAGCATATTCGTTGTAATGCGCGTTTATTTTGAAAAACCGCGTACCACGGTCGGCTGGAAGGGTATGATCAACGACCCTGATATGAATGACAGCTTCGATATTGAAAAAGGTCTGCGTACCGCTCGTAAGCTATTGCTTGATTTGAATGAGAAAGGCTTACCTTGCGCGACTGAAGCGTTGGATCCAAATACTCCGCAGTACATGCAGGATTTAATCAGCTGGTCAGCAATCGGCGCACGTACCACTGAGAGCCAAACGCATCGCGAAATGAGCTCTGGCTTATCATGCCCAGTTGGTTTCAAAAACGGTACGGACGGCGGTATGACGGTTGCGGTTAACGCCATGCAAGCGGTTAAAGAAGGTCATAGCTTCTTAGGGTTATCCTCAGATGGCAAAGTCTCTATCATCAAATCTAAAGGCAACCCTTACGCACACGTGGTACTACGCGGTGGTAATGGCAAGCCTAACTATGATGAAACTGCTGTTGCGCAAGTGGAAAATGAGCTAGCAAAAGGAAAAACCAACAGCAAGATTATGATTGACTCAAGTCATGCTAACTCAGGTAAAGACCCGTACTTGCAGCCGATGGTTATTAATAACGTCGCCGAGCAAATCCAAAACGGCAACAAATCCATCATCGGCATGATGGTTGAGAGTCATCTTAAAGGCGGCAGTCAAAAGCTAACTGCTGACTTGAGCCAGCTTGAGTATGGCAAGTCTATCACCGATGGTTGCTTAGATTGGGATAGCACAGTCACTGCGCTATACAATCTACGTGACATGGTAAAAGATGTATTGCCTAACCGTTAATAGCGATTGGTCATAATGAATCGTTATTAGGCCACTCAGCAAAAAGCCCGTTTGACATAATTAATGTCAAACGGGCTTTTTTTATACTTCAGCTTATAAAATTGAGGACAGGCCTTAAGCTAACCGTCCTACTCACTTGCTGCGCCTAGTACGCTCGTTAAGCTTTCGAGCACGTGTTTAGAAGACACGGCTTGCTGCAAATCTAACAGCTTATCATGCGCCATCTGACGACGTGGCTCAGCCAAGGTATTCCAGCGCGCCAGCACCTGCAACAAGCGCGATGCTAAGACAGGATTGGCATCATCCAACTTTTTAATCACAGCAATATAGATATCTAAACCCTCTGCCGTCCATAAGACGGTCGGCTGCGAGGTAAAAGCGCTAATCACTGAGCGCACACGATTGGGCGTATTCCAATCAAAATCAGTATGAGTGAGCAACGATTGGATAGCCTCAGTAGTGACCGTATCAGCTGATGCTTGCACACTAAACCATAAATCGATAACCAAGTCATTTGCTTGGAAACGTTGATAAAAGTCCGCCAAATAGGCATCCGCATCTGCCAATTGATGATTAACCATCACTTTTAATGCACCAAAACGTTCCGTCATACAGCTGGCATTGTCATACTGCTGCTGTGCCCATTCATTGGCACCATTAACGTTAGCCGTCAATGCCATGTCTAATATCACATTGCGCAAGGCACGAGTACCACGAGCGGCGGCGCTATCTTCATAAGACTGCATGGGCAGCTGCTTATAAAGTACTGCCCATTGGTCTTTTAGCATCTCTGCCACTTGCTGATATAAGCCTTCACGCTGCGCTTTGACCAACTCTGGATCATAATCTTCAGCAATAGCAGAAGCCAACTCTTGCGCTGATGGAATATCAAGCAAACGCGCCGCCAACATCGCATCGTCAGCTGCGAGCACGGGCAAGGTCTGCGCTAATGCTTGTAGGTACACTTCAGGGTTGCTCTTCTCGCCTTGGCCTTGCAGCAAGATGCGATTGACCAGCATTTGCGTCACTTGCCAGCGGTTAAAGCCGTTGGTTTCATGCTTGAGTAAGAATGCCAAATCTTCATCTTGATAGTCATAATTAAGCTGTACTGGCGCACTAAAGTCACGCAGCAATGATACTACTGGTTCGCTAGTCACATTTTCAAAGGTAAAGGTTTGCGCGGCTTGATCGAGTAGCAGCATACGCTCGGCGACGATAGCACCAAAATCTTGGTCAAATAGCGCGGTCGCTACGGGAATAGGTAAAGGTTTTGGCGCATTGAAGCCACTGACATGGCGGGTTTGCTGACTTAAAGTAATGGT
Organism: Psychrobacter sp. 78a-MNA-CIBAN-0178; assembly: GCF_040309625.1. Taxonomy (NCBI): domain Bacteria; kingdom Pseudomonadati; phylum Pseudomonadota; class Gammaproteobacteria; order Moraxellales; family Moraxellaceae; genus Psychrobacter; species Psychrobacter sp. 78a-MNA-CIBAN-0178. The sequence goes on along the minus strand of NZ_JBEOOZ010000002.1, from coordinate 169,001 downwards.
CAATGTTTGCGTAGCGCTGTCATAATCTTGGTGACCAGACACCACTGGCGTACCGGGTTGACGATACCAATCAATAAAATCTTCAATTTTATCATCAGTAATACTAAGCGCAGACAAGAAGTCCTCAACGGTAACTGCTTGCCCATCATAACGACGGAAATACTCATCCGTACCTTTACGGAAGTTATCTGCCCCCAAGGTATTCGCAATCATACGGACGATTTCAGCGCCTTTTTCATAGACGGTCGTCGTGTAAAAGTTATTAATCTCGACGAAACTTTCAGGGCGTACAGGATGTGCAAGCGGCCCTGCGTCCTCAGCAAACTGATGGGCACGCAAAGTCGCGACATCATCGATACGCTGTACGGCACTCGACTGTTGATCGGCTGAAAAAGATTGATCACGGTAGACGGTAAAGCCTTCCTTCAAGCACAGCTGGAACCAGTCGCGGCATGTGATGCGATTGCCTGTCCAGTTATGAAAGTACTCATGCGCGATGATGGCTTTCACACTAAAGCTACGCGAGTCCGTCGTGGTCTCAGGGCTAGACAACACACAAGCAGTGTTAAAAATATTGAGACCCTTGTTTTCCATCGCGCCCATATTAAACTGACTAACGGCAACAATCATATAGCGGTCTAAATCATAAGCGCGGCCATAATTAACCTCATCCCATTTCATCGAATCTTTTAGGGCTTGCATACCGACATCACACTTATCGATATCGGCAGACTTGGCGTATATTTCTAGTAAAACGTCTCGACCTTCGCTAGTGGTATAAGAATCCGTCAATACATCCAAATCAGCGACGACACAGGCAAACAGGTAGCTTGGTTTATTGGTCGGATCGTGCCAGATTGCATAATGACGGTCTGAAGCATCTGCCACCTCACCCGCTTCAACCAAATTACCATTGGCTAGTAACGTCGGATAGCGCTTATCGGCCTCAAGACGGGTGGTGAATATCGCGAGTACATCGGGGCGATCTGGATAAAAAGTAATCTTGCGAAAGCCTTCTGGCTCGCATTGAGTCACAAACATGGTATCGTCACCGCTACCTGCCATGTAAAGCCCTTCAAGGGCGGTATTGGTCTGCGGACAAATACGTACTTGAATCTCTAAAGTGATTTCCTCAAGCTCATCAGGTGTAGCAGTGATGGTAAGTTTACCGGCTTGTTGCTGATAATCTGCATCTGATAACTTACGACCATTCATGGTAATAGCCAGCAGTTCCAACTCTTCACCAAATAATACAATGTTCCCAGCGGTTTGGCGCACCATCTTCAGGGTACTGTCTACCTGAGCATATTCTTCAAATAGCTTAATATCTAAATCAACCGTTTCTACATCAAAGCTTGGTTTTTTATAATCTTTTAAGTTGATCTTACTCGGTGCATGCGGCGGCACATCTGGCATTTCAGGGTTGATAATTTGAGCATCAGTTTCAGCAGTAGACATAGGGATTCCTATTATTATTTATAGTAAAAATTTGGGTAAATCACATTAGGGCGGGACGTCAATTATGCACAATTTTTATGATCATTAGAATGATAGCGACATTTAGCTACATTGACCTAAACCAGCAGATTTCAAGAGCAACCCTCAAGATTATTACGCCTATCATCCGACGCAAATATCAAAAGCGTCAATCATCCATTGGATAGTCGCCATGAAAATGATTTAATAGAGACACAGCTCACCAACAATCAATGGTTTATTAATGACAACACAATCTGCTAATCGCGCAACTATTACCCTGCCACTCTTAATAGATTATATTGATGTGCTATTACCATCATTAGCAACACAAGTGAAGTCGCCAGACACGAATGAACAAACCACTGCTGATCAAATCAATGATAGCTCTGATTTGCTGTGGGTGGTGCAAGATAAAACTGAGCGTTTAGCCCTACAGCCAACACTGAAAAAATACGCTGATGAAAATGGAAAAATGCATTTATCAACGTTATCAGAACTTACGCAACAGCAATTATCAGAACGTTATGAGCTCGCCTGCTTTTGGCTACCCACTTTATCAGCAGAGCTATTACCACAATATATTCCATTGCTCATGCGCTATCGCGATCTTTATGCCGCGCATCTACTGATTGCACTTGATAGCTCCATAGACCTAAAAGCTTATGGCTTTACGCCATTTGATATTTTAGACGAACCGTCTGTGAAAGTAACTGGCAGCAGTGCTATAGATGACTCCCTACCAGACGCCTCATTACCAACATTATGGCAATTTAATTTGTACGATTATAAGCAATTACCAAACTGGCTCAATGCAGATTATTGGGCCAATCCTGAAAACTGGGGCAAACATCGTTGGTAAAAATTCGCGTGTTGTTTGAATAGTATGAAAGACCTTATGTAATTTGCAGATTATTTACAGTAATACTACTTACATAAAGTAACATTTAGTATATGATAGATAGTAATTGCCTAAGTTTTATCGTAAGCAGTTTAAAACAACAAATCTAATTAAAATTTTAGGAGCTCGTCATGTCAATCAGTTTTTCTAAGATCGCTGTCCTCGCTGTATTATCAAGCGCCGTTGCCATTACCACAGGTTGTGCAACCAAGCGTGCTACCTCTGAAGTCGTAGTTGCACCACTAGGTATCCCAGGTGGTCAAGCTGGCTACAATGGTGCTGTTATTGTAGACAATTCAAACGCCGTTATTACTGGTGCTGAAAACCTACAAGCGGTTGTTTACTTTGGCTTTGATAGCAGTGAAATCACCTCACAAGCAGCCAGTGTGTTGAACCAACACGCAGGCTTGTTAAGCTCAAACCCAGCCGCTGGTGTCGTGATCGCTGGTCATACCGATGAACGCGGTAGCCGTGAATACAATATCGCCCTTGGTGAGCGCCGTGCCCAAGCAGCACGTGACTATCTTGCTGCTCAAGGTGTTGCTGTAAATAACATTCGTGTCATCAGCTATGGCGAAGAGCGTCCTGCGGCGACTGGCAATACTGAAGACGCCTATGCACAAAACCGCCGTGCTGAGTTGTCTTACTAAAATCAAGTAAACTGCCAATAATCCATAAAGCTTTATACGCTTTATCAAAGCCCAGTAATATCAATATTGCTGGGCTTTTTGCATTTCAGTCAGTTAAGATAGCGGATATCAAAAAGCACAAAATGAATAATAATGATGCAAAAATTGCAGTTAATAGACGTTAAATATACTCAGCTTGCTCCAATGACATGGTGCGCTACCGCAGAGGTGAGCGAATCTCTCTCTTTACACCTTAGAGAAACAAGGAGTAAATCGGCATGCTTATCCGTTTTTAATATACCAGATATGAATTTGCATCAGCTACATGATGCTAACTGGCAGCATTATACATCGCAAAGTCATTTGTCTGTGCGGGATATCGCTTACAATCAACGTCAGCAACAACGCAAAGGCGTTCGGCTACTGTTAAAAGCATTGCTCAATAAGTTAGCAATCACTGACACCTTAGATGAATCCGACTTCCCGTATCGACTGATGAACAGTAAATATTACGTATGTTTTAGCCATACGGGTGCGGGTTATAAAAACGATAGGCATACAGATAGTGATACAGACTTTCGTCACCCTAGCCATAAATCTTCTAATAATAAAATTGCAGTGGCCATCAGTCGACGTCACGCCGTAGGTATCGATATAGAGACCAATGAGGTTGCACGGAACGTGGCACAGCGCTTTTATCATCCTTATGAAATTGCCGCCTTACAAGCCTTATCAGCAAGCGATCGCAGCACCATGACTAAGCTGTTTTGGCAAATAAAAGAAAGCTTTATCAAGATTCATCAGTATAAATTGGCGCAAGGATTGGGAATGGATTACTCTTATTTACTGCCCAGCTTGGTTGACAAAATGAGTGAGAAATCATCTTTCGTTATCACTGGTGATGATAAGACTGACTATCACATTGCGGTTTTATCGTCGCAGCAAACTGTCGTTATTTTTTAGATAGCCCAGATTATTCACCTACTTGGATAATACTTTACTGATTACCGCTTTAATGCAAACAAAAAAAGACGACCCGAAGGCCGCCTTTTTTACTTACTCTAAATACAGTGCTTAGACTGCGATTAGATTAGAAACGGTAAGTTGCACCAAGTTTAACAATTGGGAACCACTCTAACCAATCTTTATCTTCAAGTTCTTGCTCAGCAAGATTTGCAACTTGGCCAGCATTTAAACCAGAAGGTACATTATTAACACCATTAGAAATGCCTACTAGTTTTTCTGGGTTTTTTGCATTAACAGTCGCATCAGTTTTACCCATGTATGCTGCACCGATTTCGCCGAATACACCCCAGTTGTTGCCGATGTTAGGACGGAAACCAATAGTAGCATAAGGAGCTAGCTTGTTACGGTGTTCCAACGTACCTTGTAGAGTACCTACATCATCTGCACTATACTTAACATCGTTAATTTGGTAATAGCTGTTTTCACCACCACCATTAGCATTAGCAGTTACATCGATATCGTTGTCAGGAACAATAACACCAGCACCCATAGTGAACCAGTTAGCTGCAGGACGGTATTGAACGCCAAGGTACGGGTTGCTGAAGTCTGAATCAACTTCATAATTAACATCATTTGCATCAAAATCACCGCCGAATAGGTCAGCTACATCACCGCCTGCCCAACCAGCTTGTAGTTCAGTTTTTTCGTTCATTGACCAAGCAATGTTCGCACCATAACCTAAAGTACCCACTTCAGCGCTAACAGCGGCTGGGTTAACAGCGGTTTGGAAGAAAGTTTTAGTACCACCAAAAACTGCGCCAGTCGTGTTACGAACTATGCCAGCGTCGGCATTGTATGCATAAGCAGGTTCAGCTTGATAAGCGACAGCAACAGGCTCAGCTTCATAGGCAACTGCAACAGGCTCAGCTTCGTATACAACAGCATCAGCTTCGTCAACAACGATAACAGGTTCAGCAGCTAAAGCCGCAGTTGACGCTAGAATAGCGGCAGAGATTGCAGATAGTTTAATAAATTTCATAATTACTCTCCTAAAGTGTGAAATAACTCGCCCATAAAAAATGATAATTCAGCTTTTTTTAAACCATCATTTTGTTGAGCAGATTAAAACAATTTTGGCTCAAAAAGTCACCCCTATAAACGCGCTTTTTATTTGCCATTATGTAAAGATTGCATAGAAATTGTAATAATTACTACACTAACCAGCAAAACTTCGGCTTCCAGTTACACAACGCTCTCAAAGTAACTTAAGAGCACAGACACGAATACTAAATGGCTTAATGTTCATGTAATGGTATTACAAAATATGTCATTATGATGGACGAGCCATGAAACTAATTCAATAGTAGTTATATGGCTTATTACTACAGTTTGTTGTGATTTGTGAGTTGACGTATCTTTTATTGCTTATCCTGCAGCTTTTGGCCTAAGACCATTTTGAGCAGGAATCATACGACAAGCCTATGTTTAAATAATAATTCAACTAATTATGGTTGATTCCATTTAAAAGAGAGTAAAGGCAACCGAGTGCAGAATTAGCAATCATACTTCAAGTTGGGTAAAGGCTGTCACTCTTTTATAGCGGATTGACTACATAGTGCGACTATTGCTTGTCTGAGACTGATATTATGCTAAATTAGAGAGTTATTCAGTCGTGTCTTAGCTTTACCAGTATTTGACTCATCGATTAAAACGTTTTGACGTTCTCTGCCTTATTATTTTTTATTATTGAGCCATTTTTATGCCTAAAGTATCGTCGATTACCCGTGTGTTAGAGATTATCGAAGCGGTGTCCTATGCCTCCAAACCTCTTTCTCCACTTGAACTGTCGCAAGAGCTAAATATCCCAAAACCCACCATCCATCGACTAATTCAGAACTTGGTTGATGAAGGGTTTGTGACCGTTGATATCGGTGGCGGTATTATACCCGGTAAGCGGGTCCGCAACCTAAGTGTCGAGCTCTGGCAACAGCGCCAGTTTTTTAATGAACGACAGCTGATCTTGCACAAGTTAGTTGATGAGATCAAAGAAACTTGTGGTATTGCTATTCCCTATCACATGGATATGCTCTATACCAACCGCGCTCAAACGTCGCTGCCATTACAGATTTATCTACCAGTGGGCGCAAAATCACCGATGTGGTGTACCGCTACAGGTAAGCTGTACCTGAGTCAATTGTCCACCACCAGTCGCAACAAAATCCTCCAAGGACTGCCGCTAGACAAATTCACCAAAAATACGATCACTGACGTTGATACTCTAAATGCCGAGCTTGATCGTATCGCTGAAACAGGTATTGGTATCGATAATGAAGAGTTTATTTCAGAGATGGTAGCGGTATCGGTGCCTGTGTTGGATAAAAAGTCACGCTATTTGGCTTCCTTATATATTCACGCCCCAACCATCCGCGTGTCATTAGATGAGCTAATGACACACGTGCCGCGTTTGCAGGCAGCGGCGAAGGATATTCAGACGCTGGTATACGAGCTACAAAATTGAAGGTAATAGATAGATGAACTTAGGGTCTGTTGAACATTCAAATATTAGGACTGCTGATTGCTAAAATCGTCCCAAACTAGGCGTAAACCGACGATAATGTCGAGACCTTAGCTAGGTTTACAACAACGTTTGGGGTGATTTTAGCATCAGCCTTTCAGGGCAGGGCTATTTTTATACTTTTCTTAGTCGCACTATCAAGAACAGTCTTTTAATACTTCATTAAACCACAGTATTCAAAACTGCTTAAGAGACTTAATCATTTAGAGCATTAAGATAGTACTGAGCTATCATGACGCGCCATAATACTAGAAAAGTCCTTATCGCCGTTTTCTAGCGCATGAGCTTCATAAAGCTCCGTCGCTTTGGCTCCCATTGGGGTTTCAACATCCGTATCCTTAGCCGTTTGCATCGCAAGGTTGAGATCTTTTTGCATGAGCTTACTCATAAAGCCGCCTTGATAACCATTGCTAGATGGCACGTTCTCCATTACTTGCGGATAAGGGTTATAGACCTCTAATGTCCAATTGCGACCTGAGCTTTGTAGCATAATATCTGATAGCACTTTAGGGTCAAGGCCGTTCTTAACCCCTAAGTTAATTGCTTCTGCCGTTCCCGCCATTAGAATGCCTAACAGCATGTTGTTACAGATTTTCGCGACTTGTCCAGCACCGTGCTCGCCTGCATGAAAGATGTTTTTGCCCATAACAGCTAGTATCGGCTCAGCTTTGGCAAACGCATCAGCGCTACCACCGACGATAAAGGTTAAACTACCAGCGATGGCGCCGCCCGTACCGCCGGAGACTGGCGCATCTAAAAAGTCGATACCAAGCTTACTTGCAGCCTCTGCTACCAATCTTGCATCAGCTGCCGCGATGGTACTGCTATCAATAACCAATGTACCTTTGGGCAATTCTGCTAGTAAGCCGTTATCTCCATCATTACCTAAATAGACAGAATGGACGTGCTTGCCCGCAGGCAACATGCTAATGACGACTTGTGCATTGCTCGCAGCATCTTTAGGGCTAGCAGCCACACTGGCACCTGCTTGTTGCAAGCGCTGGGTAGCGTCTTCAGACAAATCATAGACAGAGAGCATATAACCTGCCTTTAATAAGTTCTCTGCCATCGGTGCGCCCATATTGCCAAGCCCAATAAAGGCTATATTTGGCTTGGCAGTATTGTTTGACTCTTTATTGCTTAAATCTGAATCCTTTGTACCCATCTCATCGCTCCTTGATGATTGCTTATGCAGACAGTGCTACACATAGTTTTACGTTTTTTAGTTTATACCTGATTCTTATAATGAGCTTACAAGCTCTTAGCGCACAAGCTGGCTGCCTAAGGCTTCATCACCCAACCAATCGCCTAACGGATGCTCGCCTTTAGCATAAGGATTCACAAAGTGCTGATGTATATATTCCTGCCCTTCGGTGCTTAGGCAGTCTGCTAATGAACGCGACCATTGTGGATTGCGGTCTTTATCAATTAATAGCGCACGTACGCCTTCTTTAAAGTCAGGATTGGCCGCACAATGTACGGCTACGTTGGCCTCTAAATACAGAACTTGTTCTAGCGATAAGTCCGTGACTTTATGATACAGCGCATAGGTTAAAGCGGCGGTAACTGGGCAACCTTGACGATATGTGTCTGCTGCCCGCTGCGTCCAGCTGTCTGCTGCAAAGTCTGAGTTTAGCTTTGCTAGCGCTTCATCGCTCTGTAGAAGTGCATCGATATCGCCCAGTCCGCCGCTGTTCATCAACTGCTGGATAGGATGCCAATATGTCGCTAATTTGCTAGCAGGCAATTCGGCTACTGGTTGCGCTGCCAATGCACGGCTAACGATACTATGAGCGCTATTGTTGCGACATTTATCGGTGCTACCTGCTGCCACTTGCCAATCGCTCTGTTTTAAGCTTTGTATGATGGCATCATAATCACTACTGGCAACGGCATACTCTGCAAGATTAGATAATAGGGCATCATTGCCATTACACATCGCACCTGTTAGCCCTAAAAATAAACCCGTTTTTGCCGGCATACGCTGTAAAAACCAACTGCCAGAGGCGTCAGGGAACAGTCCAATAGTCACTTCTGGCATGGCAAAGCGGGTGCGCTCGGTGACCAAACGATGACTACAGCCAGCCATCAAACCCATGCCGCCACCCATAATAATACCGTCGCCCCAGAGGATTAAAGGCTTTGAATAAAAATGCATCTGCCGATAAAGACGATACTCATGACCAAAAAACTCTGTCGCATAAGGGTTCGGCAGTGGCGCACTGGTAGACATACTGTCATACAGCTTACGGATATCACCACCAGCACAAAACGCCTTGTCACCTGCCCCTTTTAATACCAATGCCACTATCTGATCGTCACTTTGCCACTGCTCTAGCTGCTGGGCTAACAACTGACACATCTCAACACTGAGCGCGTTGAGAGATTTGGGCGTATTTAGTGTCATTATCCCAATGAGGTGGCCACAATCTGTCGGCTCAGTATTGAACAATACCGGCGCTTCTTGTGTATTTTTTTCTACGGCTTTTTGATTATTAATATCGTCCGTCGCTGTCGTAGCTGCTGTCATAAAAGTAACCTAAAAATTAAAAGGAAAAATATTAGCGCTAAGTCTGATTTAATTTGGCCTATTTATTTTGCCAAGTGGGTTTACGCTTTTCTAAGAATGCTTGTACGCCTTCGCGCTGATCGTTGGTATCGAACAACTTAACAAATGCTTCGCGCTCATGGATAAGGTTTTGTGCGGGCGGAGTATTTCTTGCGGCTTGGATAAGCTGTTTAGAATAAGTGACGGCAACAGGAGATTGCTTAGCGACTTTTTGCGCTAATGCTTGCGCCGCTAGTAAACCGCCACCTTTTGCCGTGACTTCCTCGACTAAGCCAATGCGTAATGCAGTCTCGGCATCGACGCGCTCACCGCACAATATCATACGTTTCGCCCAGCCTTCACCAACCAGTAAAGGCAGATTCTGCGTACCGCCTGCACACGGCAATAAACCCACGCCGGTCTCTGGTAAGGCCATCTGTGCATGCGCTTCTGCGATACGTATATCACAGGCCAGCGCGCACTCAAGTCCACCGCCCATCGCATAGCCGTTGATAACCGCGATACTCACACCGCGATATGCTGATAGCGCTTCAAACGCTTCGCCAAAAGCGATGGCCATGCTGATTGCTTGGCCTTTATCACCGTCTGAGAAATTATTTAAGTCCGCACCTGCTGAAAAGAATTTCTCACCATCGCCATGGATAATTAAGGCGTAAACATCATCATTGGCATTGAGGTCAGTGACCAGCTGTTTGAGCGCTGGCAGACTGTCCATCGTCCACGTATGGGCTGGTGGGTTATTCAGTGTCACGGTAGCAGTATGACCGTCAATCGATAACTTGAGATTGGTATAATCCGTCATAAATAATCCTTTATTTTATCTGAATTTGGTACGATTTATTGGTGAGACGCTAGGTAAAAGAGCCATAGAAAACCATAGCGAACTTAAAATACCATGATAAAAATATTGCCATAAAATAGTTGCGTACTTCGATTAACGCAATTGACTCAATGCATCATCCTGCATAAGCTGACGCGAGACAATCACTCGCATAATCTCATTGGTGCCTTCCAAAATCTGATGGACACGCAAGTCTCGTACATGGCGCTCTAGCGGATACTCATTTAGATAACCATAGCCACCATGTAGCTGTAAGGCCTCATTGGCAACATCGAAACAAAGATCAGTGGAGAGACGCTTTGCCATCGCACAGTAGGTAGAAGCTTGCCCATCATTGTTATCGACTTTATTAGCCGCTAGATACAGCATTTGTCGCGCAGTAATGGTTTGGGTAAGCATGTCCGCAAGCTTAAACTGTACCGATTGTAAGCTGGCAATCGGGCTACCAAACTGGCTACGCTCTTGCACATAATTGGTCGCGGTCTCCAGCGCTGACTGCGCCGTACCTACCGCACAGATACCAATATTGATACGACCGCCATCTAAGCCTTTCATCGCAATGCGAAAACCTTGGCCTTCCTCGCCGATGAGATTTTCAGCGGGTACTTTGACGTCTTTAAAGCTAATAGCACGCGTCGGCTGCGCTTTCCAACCCATTTTATGCTCGTTTTTACCATACTCAATACCAGCGCTGTCAGCGTCTACCACAAATGCTGAAACCCCTTTTGGCCCTGCACCGCCTGTACGTGCCATGACCACTAAGACATCGGTCGAGCCTGCGCCCGAGATAAAAGTTTTTTCGCCATTGAGTACATAATGGTCGCCTTGCTTATCAGCTTTGGTGCGTAATGAGGCAGCATCAGAACCGGCGTTTGGCTCAGTTAAGCAATAGCTGCCAAGCCATTCACCACTGACCATATTGGGTAAATACTTTTTGCACAAGGCATCACTACCATACTCACCGATCATCCAGCCCGCCATGTTATGAATACTCATATACGCGGCGACTGCCGTATCACCCCATGCCAGCTCTTCAAACACCATGGCAGAGTCTAAGCGTGGTAGCCCTAAACCATCATATTCTGGGTTGGTATACAGCCCCAAAAAGCCAAGCTCGCCTGATTTCTTAATCACATCGACTGGGAAGTGTGAGGTACGATCCCATTCAGCCGCATTGGGCTTTAGCTCTTTTTGGGCAAACTGCCGAGCGGTTTGGCGAAAAGCAATTTGGTCTTCCGTTAATGAGAAATCCATAAGATCATCCTTGTGCTTGCAAAGCAAATATGGTGAAGAAAGTTTGGTAAGTCATCAGTTCAATATTGTTTATACAGTATAGCAGCGACATAACGACATTCTCAAAATTATGCTCTACTAGTAAAGCACATATTAAGTAAGATTGACGTTATATCGCAAACATAGTGAATGAACGATTACATTGAAATAGTGGTATTCACGCCGCGGCTTGCCTCATCATCGAACCAGCGGGCAGTGACCGTCTTAGTTTGAGTATAGAACTGTACTGCCTGCTTACCATAAGGACCGAGATCACCAAGCTTACTAGCACGTGAGCCTGAGAATGAGAACATCGGTAGTGGCACAGGAATTGGCAAGTTAATACCGATTTGCCCCACTTGTACATCTTGTTGGAATTTATGTGCAGCAGCGCCTGACTGAGTAAAGATAGCGGTACCATTACCATGTGGGTTGGCATTCAATAGCTCAATCGCTTCATCAAGGTCGGCTGCACGCATAATACATAGAACAGGGCCAAAGATTTCTTGCTGATAAATTTGCATATCAGCGGTGACGTTATCAAAGATAGTCGGTCCTACGAAGTTGCCTTTCTCATAGCCTTCGACAGTAATGCCACGACCATCAAGAATCAAGCTAGCCCCTTCTTCTACCCCTGTACCAATCAGATGCTCAACACGCGCTTTTGCTGCTGGTGAAATGAGCGGACCTAAATCCTTGTCGTTTTTACCTGCTGAGACCACTAAGCCTTCTGCTTTGGCTTTGATATCGTCAATCCATTCACCTGCTGCACCGACTAACACCACGACTGACAATGCCATACAACGTTGACCGGCGGCACCAAAGGCTGCACCCGCTAGCTGATTGAGTGTTTGCTCTTTATTGGCATCAGGTAGGATAACGCCATGGTTTTTGGCACCCATCATGCACTGGGCACGTTTGCCAGATTTACTAGCGCGCTCGTAGACATGCTTGCCGACGTTGGTAGAACCAACAAACGAAACCGCTTTGATGTCTGGATGATCACAAATGGCATCAACCGTCGCCTTGCCACCATGTACCACGTTGAGTACACCTTCAGGGACACCCGCTTCTACTGCCAGCTCAATCAAACGCATGGTGACCATTGGGTCTTGCTCAGAAGGTTTTAGAATGAATGTGTTACCCGTGGCAATCGCCATTGGGAACATCCATAGTGGAATCATCGCTGGGAAGTTAAACGGGGTGATACCAGCACAGACGCCAAGTGGCTGCCAAATGCTATAAGTGTCTACGCCTGAGGCGACGTTTTCAACGAAGTCGCCGATTTGCAGATTGGCAATACCTGCGGCATGTTCGACGACTTCTAGACCACGGAATACATCACCGCGAGCGTCAGCGATAGTCTTGCCCTGCTCTGCTGTCAGGATTTCTGCCAGCTCATCCATATGATCGCGTATGAGTGCTTGATACTTCAAGAAGATACGCGCACGAGTAGTAATTGGCGTTTTGCGCCACGTCTGAAAGGCTTTCTGAGCGGCAGCGACGGCTTGATTGATTTCATCATCAGTGGTTTGAGGGACTTTAGCGATAACTTCTTGCGTGGCGGGATCGGTGATATCAATCCATTCGCTGGTATTAGAATCAACAAATTGACCATTGATGAGCTGCTGAACGTGGTGCATAAGATATCCTTATCTTTTTTGCAAGATTACCGTTTGACGGTATCTTCATATCTATAAAGAGAATTAGAAACGATAAGTTTCTACGAATAAAGCTTTATTTTAAAGTGATTTATTTTGTATCATTATTGACTATAACAATAAATCAATTTTAGGGTCAAGTGTTTTATGTGTACTGCTTGTCTCTACATTTAGGCCAAAAAAAGCCCATGATTGTGCATGGGCTTTTTCGGTATCAAAGGTGGCTGGTTTTTTTCAATTGATACGCCATTAGATTAATAATCTTTCATAGACTGTTTAATGGCGTCAATGGCCGTTGGATTGTCAAGCGTTGACATATCTCCCGTTTCATTACCTTCCGCTAAAGCACGAATAGTACGACGTAAAATTTTGCCCGAGCGCGTTTTTGGTAGCGCCTGCGGGAAATAAATCGCTGCGGGTCTTGCGATACCACCAAGAGATTTTACCACTGCCCCAATCACTTGCTGCTCAAGACGGAAGCGGTTTTCGGTCGTCGCTACTTGGTCATGATCTTTTAGCACACAAAAAGCAATGGGCAACTCGCCTTTTAACTGATCCTGAATACCCACGACCGCACACTCAGCCATCTCTGGATGCATGCTAATTGCCTCCTCAATCTCTTGGGTGCCGATACGATGACCCGCGACATTTATCACATCATCGGTACGACCGAGAATATAAAAATAACCTTCTTCATCCGTTACCGCATAGTCTGAGGTGGAATACTGTTGACCATCAAACAGACCGAAATAACTGCTGACAAAGCGCTCATCATTACGCCATACCGTAGTAAGACAACCGGGTGGTAATGGCGCTTTAATCGCTAGCAAACCCTTTTCACCAGCCGCGCAAGGCTCGCCGGTCTCTTCATTGATGACGTGGGCATCATAACCATACATGGGATAACCGGGCGAGCCTTGTTTGTGCGGTTTATGATTAAATTTGGGCGTATTGCTTAAAATCGGCCAGCCAGACTCTGTTTGCCAATAGTGATCTAAAATCGGTACCCCTAAATGCTTGGTCAGCCAATTGGCCGTTGACTCATCAAGTGGCTCGCCTGCTAAAAAGAATGACTTGAGGCTAGAGACATCATAGCGTGTCATCCACGTCTCATCTTGCTTTTTCAGCATACGCACACCCGTCGGTGCGGTAAATAGGATATTAACCTTGTTGGCTTCAACAATCCGCCACCAGATACCAGGGTTTGGACGATGCGGCAAGCCTTCATACATCACACTGGTCATGCCAGCGAGCAATGGCGCATAAATGGTATAAGAGTGCCCCACTGCCCAACCGATATCGGATATTGCCCAAAAGGTCTCGCCGGCTTTGCCATCGTAGATATAATCTATCGACGTTGTTAGCGCCACTGCATGACCGCCGGTATCACGCTGCACGCCTTTTGGTGTACCCGTAGTACCAGAAGTATAGAGCAAATACGATGGCGTATTGGATTCTAACCACACTGGCTCGACAATCGCATTGGCTTCACAACTGATACGGCGTTGGGTTGCATAATCGACATCGATAGCTTTTGGCTCATAAGGCAAGATACCTCGATTGACGACCAGCACATGCTCAGGCTTCACAGTGGCTTGTTCAACACCTTGATCGACGAGGTTTTTATAGTTGATAACCTTGCCACCGCGCAATCCTGAATCTACCGTAATGACCATTTTTGCCTCAGCATCGTCCATACGAATCGCTAGGTTGTGCGCGGCAAAGCCACCGAAGACTACAGAATGAACTGCGCCAATACGAGCACATGCTAGCATCGCATAAGCGGCCTCCAAAATCATTGGCATATAGATAATGACACGATCGCCCTTCTCGATACCATGACGCTGTAGCACATCGGCGAAGTAATTCACTTCTTTATACAAATCGTTATAAGTCAGGCGGCGCTTGGTATAGTCGGTATAAAACTCGACGTTATTGCCTAAATCGCTAAAGGCATCGACGACTGCTGGGAATGTTGCTACTAACTCTTGGTTAATCTCAGAGGATAGCCAAATAAAGGCATCTTGCTCTGCACGCTCTGCCAGATGGCGATCGACACAGTTATAGCAAAGGTTGGTCTCACCGCCGACGTACCATTTGGCAAAAGGCAAATTGCTGTCATCGAGGATTTGCTCAGGCTCTTTATGCCAGTAGATACGCTTGGCTTGCTCTGCCCAAAACTGCTCACGGTCGTTAATAGAATCGTGATAAATATCAGCAAAGCTTGGAGTCTGAGTGACTTGAGTTTGGCCATTTTGAGAAGGTTGGGTTGTGGCTTGGTTTTTGATTGGGTCGCTCATAATAGCTGTCCTTAGCGTAAACAAGATATGATGCAATATAATTGTAAATATAGCGGTGATAAATAATATCGTAATAAGGTACTGGTCATCCGTGCCAGAACTGAAAAACCGATACATTATGTATCGGTTTAAAATGTAGCAGAGCTAACAATAAAGGTCAACTATTAAGCGTCTAATCTGTTTGATTATCATCAGCATTCAAATACCTTAACAGCCTATAGCTTTAAAAAAGTGGGCCAGTAACGTTATACCTCGGTCTGATCGGCATACATCTCACGCATGACTTTTTTGTCATGTTTGCCTACAGAAGTTTTGGGCAACTCATCAACGAACTTAAACTGACTGGGCACACCATATTTAGGAATGATACCGCGCTCTACCGCTTTCTCAGCGATGGCTTTGATGTCCTCCACCTTGGTATCTTGGCAATCAGGCTTGAGTACCACCAAGGCCAATGGACGCTCGCCCCACTGCTTATCGCGAACGCCAATAACTGACACATCAGCCACTGCTGGATGCAGAGATAAAATCGTCTCAATCTCAAGCGATGATATCCACTCGCCACCTGATTTGATCACATCTTTTAGACGATCGGTGATTCTAATGTAGCCATCAGGACGGACATAGGCGATATCTTGAGTATGCATGTAGCCGTTTTCCCACAGCTCTTTGCCTGCATCGTCATTTTTCAGATAGCTCTGGGTCAACCACGGTGCGCGCAGTACCAGCTCACCTGTATTTTCTTCACCCGTACCCACCGATTGATTGTTTTCGCCCCATACCTGTGCATCGACCATGACCACTGGCTTGCCCGTCATACAACGGCGAGCAATATCCTCTTCTTCCGTCATTTCTGGTTCGTTGAGGCTAAACTCTGTCAAGCTAATAAGCGGCGCCGTCTCTGACATACCATAGCCCGTATAGACTTCGATATCTTGCGCCAATGCAGACTTTGCTAAACCTTCGGTCAACCTTGAACCACCGATGATCATTTTTAGACCATTAAAACTGGCCCCACGATCTTGTGCTTCTTTGAGTACCATTTGCAAAATCGTCGGCACACAATGGGTGATACTGACTTTTTCGTTAATGATCAAATCCAGCAAGGTATCAGGCGCATAGCGTCCCGGATAGACCTGCTTGAGACCGACCATCGTCGCGGTAAAAGGAAAGCCCCATGCATGTACATGGAACATCGGCGTCATCGGCATATAAACATCGCCGTTACTCACGCCTTGTTTGTTCGGCAACATACCTAGGGTGGCGGCTTCTGCCATACTATGTAGTACTAGCTGACGATGGCTAAAAAACACACCCTTTGGATCGCCTGTGGTGCCCGAAGTATAAAAGGTCGTCGCAATGGTATTTTCATCAAAGTCTTGGAAGTCAAAAGTATCATCAGCGGCTTCTAACAAAGCTTCGTACTCACCCGTTACGCGCTTTTGATTGTCACCAAAGACCCCTTCTACTGTCATGCCATTGTCATCTAGCCAGATGATATGCTCGATACTAGAGTTCTCAAACTGATAATCCTTCACCAGTGCGGCAAACTCAGAGTTCAGCATCAGCACTTTTGGTTTCGCATGATTAATGGTGTACAGCACTTTTTCTGGTGATAAGCGGATATTGACGGTCTGCAAAATATACTGCGACATCGGCACTGCAAAGTAGGATTCTAAATAGCGATGGCTGTCCCAATCCATGACGGCGACCACATCACCAGTAGCGAGATTCAAGTCGGCTAAAACGTTCGCTAAGCGATTGATACGATTAAACAGATCTTTATAAGTAAAGCGTTTTTTATCCGCATAAACGATTTCTTGATCTTGTGAGACGGTTTTGGCACGGTTTAACAATTGCTTGATCAGAAGTGGAAACTCATAAGCAGCTGGTGCGCTGTGGTAAATATTTGACATAAATCTGACGTCCTTGTTGAGTATTTTTGATAATTTTAATGGCTATTAAAGGGTTTGAGGCAAACTAAAATTATTGTTTTAATAAAAGATATGTTCGATAAGCCTGATACTGATAGTAAGAAAAAACCGCTTATATGTAAAGGCTGCTTGCGTAAGTACTGAAACAGCAACAGTGATTTTCCTGCCCTTTTTTATTGGCTATATAGGTTAAGTAGTACGAGTTTTGGTTTTTATCATGCCAAAGCTAGCGACTAATAATGCCAATACTTGCACGAATAATAATAACCATACGGTAAGCGACCATTGACCGCGCGCATAGGCGATGCCGCACAGCCATGCCCCTAAGGTACCGCCTGTATAATAGGCCATATAGTATAAGCCAGAAGCCAGTGAGCGCCCTTTTTTCACATTGACCGCGATATAGCTGATGGTCGCAGCCTGCGTGACAAACACGCCCGAGGACATAATCGCCAGTCCTACGACAATACCCCAAAGTGGTGCCACAAGCGTCAATAATACTCCAAGCATTGAAACAACCACGGCCACCCGAACCGTACGTGCTGAACCAAATCGACGCAGTAAATTGGTTGATAACGGCGTAATGACTACCCCAATTAAATACACTGCAAAAATATTGGCCAGTGCGCCCGTACTAAGCTCATATGGCGTGCCTGCTAGGTGCAAATTGATAAAGGTAAAACAACCAACTAGGGAGAACAGAACGCAGGCACCAAGCAAGCAAGCAGTGACCACATAACGATTGGTCAGATGCTCGCCGAGCGTCTGTATCGCTGAGCGAAAGTTTGGATTGGCCTCAAAGTGACGCGACGAGGGCAGCATTTTACCAACCCAGAGCGCACCAATCAGCGTCATCGCTGCCATCACATAGTAGCCTGCGCGCCAGCCGATGAGCTCGTGTAAATGTCCAAGTAAGAACCGTCCCATAAAGCCGCCAAAGACCGAGCCTGAGACATAAAAAGACATCAGCTCAGTGACCGCGCGTCCCTCAAACTCCTCTCCGATGTAGGCAATCGTCACCACAGTAATACCGGGTACGGATAAGCCTTGTATAAAGCGCCATATGCCCATCCAGCCGATGCTAGGGCTTTGTGCAATCAACGCGGTCGGTATCGCTAAAAACAATAAGGCCGCCACAATAAATGACTTGCGCCCCACGGCATCAGAGAGCATACCCAAAAACGGTGACATGATAGCAATCGCTAACACAGTTGCTCCAACGATCATACCCGCTTGGACTTCAGTCGCCGCAAAATCTAGCATCAGGACGGGTAGCACCGCTTGAATAGAATACACTTGTAAAAAAGCAAACATGCCAATCAAGCCAAAGGTGAGTTTTAAAACCCATGACGTAGAATCATTTGGCGAAGTGGAAGGCGGTGGGGCGGTATATTGGGTCTGATCAGTAGAATGATTCACAAGGAGGCTGACTATATTGGTTATGCCATGACAGTGATAAATACCTGTTATTGACTTGGATGAAAGATGGTTGATACAGCTATAGTCAAAATATCCTAAAAACGCGACGGTATTGCTTGCTGATATCAATTTTTTGTAGCCTCTGTCTGCACAGGCACAGCAAGCAAGGAAAATGGATATCAGTAGTGCGTGATGGTTCGATATTACTTTTCACTGACTATAGATACTAAAAGCGTTATATGATAAATCTATAGGATAAAATGGTATTTTTAAATACTAAACACCTCTTAAATGATAAATATTTATCCTAAAGACAAGCGAGTTATGTTACCACATCAGACCTCATACTCAGTTTTAGATGTGTTATTGGCGCTACATTAGCCTTGTTATTTGACTAAAAAATATTGCCATTTTTCTTTATATCATAGCGCCGCCACTTATAGAAATACCTTTGCTTAAAATTAGCCGCGCTACTTAACATTAGCCACGCTTTACCTTCAAATTGGCATTGTAGCCTAGTCCCATTCGATACCGTGCAGGCGGTTTATGGCTTTGACAATTAAAAGATTAATGTCTACTATTATTTTGCCTTATCAGGTATAGCGTCAAAAATAGAATAAAAAACCAATAGCTAAGCCAATCAAAATTATACAACCCTCACATACAAGAATGTTTATCATGATAAAAAATGCTGGGCTTGCAAAAGCTATTATTGTCACGGGCGCGTTGTTTTTTTCTATGCCGACTGTGGCTGAACTCAGCCTATCTGAGACTACAGTTCATACAGTAAATGAAGCATTACCAGCGATGCCATCAGACTGTATTGCAGATAGCGCAATCACGGCAGATGCTCTGTCAGATACTCGTAATAATGGTCCCTTCTCTGTCCGCACCAAACGCGTTTCGCGACAGTCAGCAAAGGGTTTCGGTGGTGGTACGATTCACTACCCGACCAATGCTAGCGGCTGCGGTCTGTTAGGCGCTATCGCTGTGGTTCCGGGTTATGTGTCTTACGAGGCTGCTATTAAATGGTGGGGGCCGCGTCTGGCATCTTGGGGCTTCGTCGTTATCACTATCAATACCCACTCTATCTATGACGATCCAGATAGCAGAGCGGCTCAATTGAACGCCGCGCTCGACCACATGATCGCTGATGACACCGTCGGCAGCATGATAGATCCTACGCGGTTGGGTGCTATTGGCTGGTCGATGGGCGGCGGCGGTGCGCTTAGACTGGCAACGGAGCGCAGCACAGTACGAGCCATCATGCCACTAGCACCCTACCATAACAAAAGCTATGGCGCGGTAAAAACGCCAACCTTAGTCATTACCTGCGAGCATGATCGGATTGCGTCTAACAATAAATATAGCAACGCTTTCTATAAAAATGCCACCGGCCCCAAAATGATAGTTGAAGTAAACAATGGTAGCCACTTTTGTCCAAGTTACCGCTTTAACGAGATATTGCTGAGTAAGCCTGGCATCGCGTGGATGCAGCGCCATATTAATAATGACACACGCTTCGATAAGTTTTTATGTGCCAACGAAAACTATAGCAAAAGCCCGCGCATTTCTGCTTACAATTATAAAGACTGTCCGTAAAGCGGTGTATAGGAATGGTGACATTTGCTTTAAGTCTCCCTTTATTTGCGTATATTAGGTCTAAGAACATTCGAATTTAGCTATCGAATTCAGCTATGATTTAAAGAGGATTATCTACAATGGAAGACCAGATACATGATTTGGGTGCAGGTTTTTGGAACATTCGCGGCTCGTTCGTGAGACAAGGCATGATCGATATAGGCAATCAATCAGCCTTAGTAAAGTTACACTCTGGAAAGTTTGTGCTGCTAGATAGCTATACGCTCACGGGTGACGTCCGCGCGCAAGTGATGGCGCTGACCAACAATGGGCAGGACATAGAAGCCGTACTCAACGTACATCCTTTTCATACGGTGCACTGTGCGCGAGTGGCAAAAGACTTTCCACATGCTCTATTTTACGGGAGTGCACGTCATCATAAAGAAGTGCCAGAAGTAACCTGGAGTGAGGATTACGTTGAAAGTGCAGCGGTCGCCGAGCGTTATCCTGAGCTTGAATTTTCACTACCGCAAGGCATTCATTATATTGCCCCTGACGATACGGTACATGCAAGCTCGCTCTTGGTATTCCATCCTGCCAGCCAAAGCTTATATGTCGACGATACCATCGAGACGCCACCGTCAAAACGCTTCAATGCGGTACAAGCGGGTATAAACTTACATGCCACGACGATAAAAGCACTAAGAGATGAACCAGATGCGGGCAAAAATTATTGCGATTGGGCCATCAATTTGGCACATGACTGGCGCGATGTGCGTCACTTTTGCGGCGCGCACTCAGGTTTAGTAGTGTTTGAAGAAGGTGAATTTGAAGCAGCATTATTGTCTACTATCCACAGCGCCCGTTCTGAGCTTGAGAAGGCTTAAATGAGTTAACTTGAATGGTCTAAACAATCACAAGAAATAGCACAAATAATAAGCGTAAATTATAAGCATTAAAACCCATCAGCAGTGAAAAAAGCCAAGCGAATGCGCGTTTATTAATGACAATTTCTCTTGAATTCACTGCGCTGATGGAATATCGCCACACATAACATCTTTTTTATAACAGACTTTAAGCGTGTCCTAAGTCATTATCCATGGCGAGACTGTTTATCATTGATCAATTAAGGAGAAATAATTATGACAGACAAAATTATAGATTTAGGCTCAGGATTCTGGAACATACGCGGAACTTTTCGTATAGGCGGCGTCCTAAATATCGGTACCCAATGCTCACTGATCAAGCTGGCATCGGGACGTTTTATATTTTTGGACAGCTATGCATTGGCCGGTGATATTCGTGCCAAGGTTATGGCATTGACCAATGACGGTCAAGATGTCGAAGCGGTGCTTAATTTGCACCCCTTTCACACGATTCACTGCGCACAGATGGCAAAGGATTTCCCGCAAGCCACTATGTATGGCAGTAGCCGCCATCATAAAAAAATACCTGAGGTCCAATGGTCAGATGACTTGGTGGAGAGCGAAGCGGTGGCACAGCGCTATCCTGAACTAGAGTTTTCTTTATCCCAAGGTGTGCATTATATCTCGCCTAACGAGATGATTCACGCAGGCTCATTATTGGTATTTCATCCTGCCAGTAAAAGCTTACACGTCGATGATACTTTTATGAATCCACCATCAAAGTTACTGCGCGCGGTGCTACCCGAGATAATGTTGCACCCAACGACCAAAAAAGCGCTAAAAAGCGAGCCTGATGCTGGTAAACAGTATTGCGACTGGGCAACGAGCTTGGCTCATGAGTGGCGTGATGTGCGTCACTTTTGCGCAGCGCACTCAGAGTTAACAACCTTTGCAGAAGGTGAATTTGAAAAGGCGTTAGTCAAGGCAGTAAGCAAAGCGCGTCCTAAGCTTGAGCAGGCGTAACGTCGTAGAACCGTTATGATTAGTACCGTTATGATAAATAAAAATGAAAAGGAATAATAACTATGTCAGACGAGATTCATGATTTGGGCTCAGGCTTTTGGAACATACGCGGCTCGTTTAAAATAGGCGGTGTCGTTAATATAGGCGCGCAATGCTCTTTGGTACGCTTACAGTCAGGAAAGTTTGTATTCTTGGACAGCTATACGTTGACCGATGAGGTTCGTGCTCAGGTCATGGCATTGACCAATGACGGTCAAGATGTCGAGGCGGTGCTCAATGTCCACCCCTTCCATACGGTACACTGTGCGCAAATGGCCAAGGACTTTCCAAAGGCTATATTTTACGGTAGTAGCCGTCATGCCGAACAAGTGCCAGAGGTAGCATGGGCAGATGATTTGGTTGAAAGCGAAGCAGTAGCTCAGCGCTATCCTGAGCTGGCTTTCTCTTTACCCAAGGGCATTTATTATATTGCGCCTGATGAAAAGATTCATGCTGGTTCGCTATTGGTTTATCATCCTGACAGCCGCAGCTTGCACGTCGATGATACCTTTGTGACGCCACCTTTAAAGCTACTAGATGCCGTGTTGCCTGACGTACTACTGCAACCTGATACCGAAAAAGCCCTGAAGAATGAAACTAATGCTGGCAAACAGTATTGCGACTGGGCAACAAGCTTGGCTCATGATTGGGATGTCCGTCATTTTTGCGCGGCACATACCCATATGATCGAGTTTGAAGCAGGCGAATTCACCGCCGCATTGTTAAAAACCATTGATAAAGCGCGTCCTAAACTAGAAAGCGCTTAAAGCTTATCAGTATCTAAAATTTTCAATGCAAAAAGGCCGCTATTATCAGCGGCTTTTTTATGAATTTATTATTATAGGGTCTATTTCCAAAACCTTGAACAGAATGATTTTGATGGTAAAGCAATTTAAGACAATAATGCTGCCAACTCCGCTTCATTATTCATCACGTCAGCCAATGTATAGCGCTCAAGCACCGCAATAAAGGCTGTAAGCGCTTCAAAAAACACCCCTTTTAATTGGCAAACTGGACTAATCACACAGCCTACCTTAGAGATAGATGCGGACTCATCTATTAGCGTAATGGGCAATCCTTTTGAATGTGGTTGGCGCTCGCCATTGGGCAACTGCGTCGCAAAACATTCTACTAGCGCAAAATCTGGTTCGATCTGCTTAATCAATACGCCCAAGTTGATGTCTTTTGGCGCGCATGCCAGCCGGATACCACCGTTTTTGCCACGCACGCTATCGATATAGCCAAGCTGACCGAGCTGATGAATAATCTTTGTTAAATGACTTTTTGAGATATTATAGCTGTTGGCGATATCACTGATGTTGGCCAGTGAATGCTGATCTGGTTTCACCGCTAAATAAATCAATGAGCGCAGCGCGTAGTCACTATAATTGGTTAGTCGCATTGATTCGCGCTCCTGTCTAGTTTGAGATTATTAAAAGTTAATGCTTTCATATTATACGTTTTCGATATTTTTGCTCTCATGCATATCATCCAAATAAGCCGTCTGGTCTTGGTCGTGCTAGCATCGGTAAATAACTGATGCAGAACAGTACAAAGCAAGCAATCCACGCGCTTTGTGCCACCATAATCCATAACAAATAATGATTCATATCAACCAGCGGTAATAACACTCGGCTGACAAATACCAGTATCATCAGAATGTATACGACATTCACGCTCTTTGGTGGCTGATGAATACTGCGGCCCGTGTGTCCGAGCGATACCCGCGTCATCATCGCCACCGTCATCATCCCAACCCCTGCAATGGCCAATCCGTGCAGCGCAATACTATGCGCGTAGCCCAGCCAAGGCTGCAAAGCGTAGAGCAGGAAACTCAGACACATTCCCAAAAAGGCAATATATAATGACCACAGCAGTGGCTTTTGCCAAATACCGCGATTATACCATCCCAACAAACG
Source organism: Psychrobacter sp. 78a-MNA-CIBAN-0178 (assembly GCF_040309625.1). Lineage (NCBI taxonomy): Bacteria > Pseudomonadati > Pseudomonadota > Gammaproteobacteria > Moraxellales > Moraxellaceae > Psychrobacter > Psychrobacter sp. 78a-MNA-CIBAN-0178. The sequence goes on along the minus strand of NZ_JBEOOZ010000002.1, from coordinate 145,030 downwards.
AATGATATTGACCACGGCTACGCCAAGTGCCGTGATCGTCAGCAAATACTTATTAGGATAAAACAAATCGGCCAAAAAGAAAGCGAAGAAAAAAGCCAAGCTGGCAATATCCTGAATTTTACTATTTCGTAGCGTTATAGTGCCAGTGCCAGCCCCACTTAATCCGCGCTCAATAAAGAAAGGGACTACTCGCCGCCCAATAGTTAGCACTAAGCCAATGATTAAGTAAAAGCCCAAGTAGATACCTACTCTGGTCGTACTCATGTCTGCGCTTATAATACCCCAGTAGCACAGACCGTTACCCAGTGTTAGTAGCGCCAGCTTGGCCAAAATTCCCATTTGTTTGTATTGTTTGACTTGTAGCACTGCGCGAAATATAACGAAAGCCATCGAGCCGACAAACAACAAATCAAATAATGCCGCTGCATATAATAACCATGCACTACTTCCTGCAATGGTGACGCCAAGCCCAAAAGCCAACCATCCTAAACGCGCCAGCAACCAACAAGCAAAGATTGCCAGTAGCGAATAACCATGCGGCATCATCACTCCTGTCCATGTCTTTACTGCCGTCAGTAAAAAACCCGCCACCACAGCGAGTGCATAACCATAAATCATCTCGTGACCGTGCCAGTACAGCGGGTTTAAAACCTGAGCATCGATGTCGGTATGTCCGGTAAACACAAACGACCACAACACCATCATGATAATCGCAAATACTGCCGCAGCACTAAAAAATAGGCGAAAGCTGAGGTTAAGAATAGGATGTGGAGAGTATGGTGCTTTACTCGGTAGCTTGATAGAGTACATAGCAGTCTTCTTAGAATTGATTTAAATCGCTTACTTAAAAGTTCATATTAAATGAATGTTATAAATTATACAATATGCCTAATGTACTGGATAGCTTATAGAATGATGAATGTATGCAACAAAGGCGACTATAGTGATAGCCTTTTTTAATGTCTATTTGATAAAGTAATACAGATGCTAAGCAAGCAGCCTTTAAATTTGTATAGCGGCTACAAACAAAGAAAAAACCACGATTAGGGTCACGTATTTTCTAACGGTAAAATATTTATTATCAATAACATCAGCGCGACGTAAGCCATAATCAATGAGCAGCAGACAAATGAAGCCAATTATAAGCAACCAGATAAAACCCGTCGTTGATAGGCTTAAAAAGCCAAGCCATAGCAGCAGCGCAATAATATTGCTGAGTATAGGTAGCTTGACAGCCCACGGATGGTTATCAGCCAACCCCAGATGATTGCCCCAATGCGCGCCTGCCATAAATGAGGCAATGACTAACCCATAGACTGAAAGAATCTGCGTGGTTGCGCCCAGTACCCGTATAGCGTCAATGCCCATAGTGATAAAGATGGCGCAGGCAACGAACGGAATGACACCGGCAAACGTTAAATAAGGACTGGGTTTTTTCATAAGTCATACTTATATGTTATTTGAGCTGATAAGAAATATTTAAGACAACCACTTATCCATAAATTCACTATTAGGATCGTGCTGCTGAGTTTGTTTTTTTAGATTGAACTGACGACATCCTCTAGGGTCAGCGCCGACTCCAGCTAGATACTGCCAATTGCCCCAATTACTGCAGACGTCATAATCAATCAACTGCTGCTCAAAATAAGTCGCACCGTAGCGCCAATCAAGTCCCAATTCGTGAATAAAGGCGCTTGCAACCAGTTGTCGACCGCGATTTGACATATATCCTGTGCTATTCAACTGCTTCATACAGGCATTGATAATAGGATATCTCGTTTCGCCATTTTGCCACGCCTCCAAGCGCTGTTGATTATGACGATTGGCTGGTGCTTGATGACTGATACCTTTGAATAAAAATAATTCCTTGTCATGAGTGACGCCATACCAGTAAAAATACTCGCGCCATAACAACTCAAACCATATCCAGTACGTCGAGTCATTAGCGATCACTTCCTGCTCGTACTGACGCAAACGGTTTAATAAGACTTTGACCGATAGTGAACCGTTAGCCAGCCACGGCGAGAACTTTGTTGAGTCAGTCCAAGTATCGAGCGCATTACGAGTGGTCTTATAGCGACTTGGCGCATCCGACTTGAAATAATTGTTTAGATGTACAAGTGCCTGCCCTTCTCCGCCTTTGAAGTTTGGCTCTAACTGTACAGATTTATCAAATGTTTTGGATTCAAAAATATAATGGCTACTATCTAGCGTTTTAGGCATAGGTGGTAACTTAGTGGGGGTTTGACAAATGGCAAGATCGTCTTGAGCGCTCAATAGATTATGCTCATACTCTACTTTTTTACGAAACTGAGTAAAGCTTTTGGGTAGCTCTTGAGTTGGCATTGAGGCAAAAAGCGTTGCGGTCGATTGATAGTGCCAAATGATTTGTGGATACTTATTTCGTAGCGCTTTATAAGCCAAATTCTGAGCGTAGTCGGCGGTGTTACTAACGCAGATATCACTAACATTTTGTGATTCAATAAGCTGACACAGATGGGTAAACGCATCTTCGTCTGCTTTTTTATCTTGATTTAAGTGCAACAACCTATTGCCTAAACGCTGTATCGATGACTTCAAATCTGCCAAACTTTCCATTAAGAATTGCTGGCGCGCCAATCCCCTCTCATCAAAGTGATAAGCTTGCCCCCAGTTTGGCGTTTGACTATCGGTCAACTCCGACGCATAAACCATTATTAAAGACCCACTATCAGCCAACGCTGCAGCGTGACTCAAAGTCGCATTGTCATGCACGCGCAGATCATTATGAAACAGCATTAATACTGTTTTTTCACCTGACTCATTAGCTACTAACTGATTGCTCATGCTTATCCTTTAGAATTTAAAAGCCCCTACGCTATGACTATAATATTTTAAAAAAAGCGATACAGTATAGGACGTGTTAAATACCTGCCTTTTTGCAGCTACTGTAATCGCTAGCATTGACTCTACTTGAGTGGGCTGATTAAATGGTGGACACTTAGGAGAATACTATGACTGAAGAAAATGCACCTGCTGAAAAGCGTAAAATCGTTAATAAGTTTTTGATGACGCTGACCAAAGAACAGCCGCAAATGTATTATGCAACGACATCTGAGATCTCCCGTAGCATCCATACGATGATAAAAGAACATACCAATCGCCTATCAGTAGAAGAGCAAGCGCTCGTTAGAAAGATAACTATTGAAGAGATTGAAGCTTTGCTAGGTTTTCATTCTCGATAGCCTGTTTTTAGATAAAGCGATTCACAATGACAGCTGACACTCACAAAAAAAAGACCGCTATAAAAGCGGTCTTTTTCATTATTAACAATTCTAACTCGACTAGAACATACTATTAAAACAGCTAAATTAGAATGGATATTGACGCGGTTCGTTTTGCATTGATATCCAATGCGTTCTGGTAAACTCTTCCAGTATCCACTCACCATTGAAGCGACCAATACCTGAGTTTTTTTCGCCGCCAAATGGCATGTTGCTCTCATCATTGACTGAGATATCATTAATATGGGTCATGCCCGCTCTGATACCGCGAGCAAAGCGCAGACCTTTTTGCATATCTGCTGTAAATACCGCACTAGATAAACCATACATGGAGTCATTGGCTATCGATAACGCATCCTCCTCATCTTTGGCACGAATAATACCAACCAATGGTCCGAACACCTCATTACGTGACAAATCCATCTCGCGAGTCACTTCAGTAAAGATATGCGGCGGTACGACTTGACCTTTAATCTCACCACTCAAAATCATTTTGGCACCTTCTTCCTGTGCTTTAGCGATTTTTTCTTTCAGCGATTTGACTTGTTTTTCATTAATAATTGGACCGACTGCCGTATCTTGCTTGCTTGGATCACCAACGTTTAAGGTTTTAACGTGCGCTAAGAAGCGCTCTACAAAGTCATCATAAATCTCGTCTTCAACGATAATACGGTTGATAGCGAGACAGATTTGACCTTGATGCAGGAACTTACCAAAGGCGGCGGCTTTTACCGCTTGCTCAATATCAGCATCCTTTAATACCACAAATGGGCTATTACCACCGAGCTCAAGCGCGACTTGTTTGATGTAATCACCACCATTGGCCAGCTCGCCAATATGTTTGCCAACTGAGGTTGAACCGGTAAATGAGACAAAGCTTGGAATATCATGAGTGACGATGGCGTCCCCTATCTCACTACCAGCACCGACGACGACGTTAAGCAGTCCTTTTGGCAGACCCGCTTCTTCGAATACTTTTGCTAACAATAAACCACCCGTAATAGGTGTATCACTTGCAGGCTTGAGTACGACCGCATTACCGAGTGCTAATGCAGGCGCGATAGAGCGTTGGGTAAGATGTAGTGGAAAGTTCCATGGGCTAATGACGGCCACGACACCGATTGGCTCACGGTAGACGAAGTTTTCTTTGCCAGGTGTATTCGATGCACGAATCTCACCATGGACACGGTTAGGAAAGCTTGCGGCCTCAAGTGTAATCGCCCGCGCACTACCGAACTCTACCATTGCTTTGATACGCGTACTGCCCGATTCTTTAATGAGCCAATCGACAATCTCGTCTTGACGCTGATCTAAGACATTGACGACGTTATACATTAAACTGGCACGCTCAGCTGGCGTCTTTTGCGCCCATTCTTTTTGTGCCGCATTTGCCGCCTTATAAGCTTCATCGAGCTGATCTTTGGTCGCCTGTTTAATCTCGACCAGCGTGTCGCCATTGAAGGGATTGGTGTTGGTATTGACGCTATCGTCTTTACCCTGTTGCCATGAGCCTGCGATATATTGCAGATGAAAATCATTATAAACGCCAGTTTTATTAGTATCGGTTGACATAATTATCCTTATTTATTTTATGGTTGTGAAATAAAGTGGTTGAGCTAGCAAGTATCTAGATGACTAATGATGCAATTAATTGATGCAATTAATGAACGCTGCTACTAGGGCACGTCTTCAATTCCCTCGATAGTCATCTAGATGGGCTAAAAAAATTTCGTCAGCATCTCAAAAATGAGTGCCTACTAAAACCTCAGTTATAAGCCGTTATAAAACGCAACTTGCTAGACGACTGGTCTAATGCTACCATAGGCATCATGAAAACGAGAATAATTTATCATTAAAGATTGTTGAATAAACGTAACGCCAAATAAAATACGTTGAAAGAGAGCGTTAAAAGTAATGATCTATATCTCGCCCAAACCTACCAATGAAGCACTTTATAATCGAATATGCTATTTGCACAACTTATTTTGCACAAACTATTCCATCCCAATTATCAAAAAAATCTCAGGAGGACATTATCTTTATGTCTACTATTACAACGACCACTTCATCAGATACTAAAGCCCACCTATTAGCCACAGGCTACCAGCTTATTGCCAAAAAAGGCTTCACAGCCGTTGGTATCAAACAAATACTGGATACCGCAGGGGTGCCCAAAGGCTCCTTTTATCATTACTTTGAATCAAAAGAAGCTTTCGGTGAGGCAATCATCGGTGATTATTTTTTTAATTATAAAAATCGTTTAGAAACGATCGGCGAACAAGATGTAAGTGCCCAGCAAAAACTGTATAACTACTTTCAAAACTGGTACGACACTCAGCAAAATGGCTGTGACCATGGGAAGTGCTTGGTCGTCAAGCTTAGCGCAGAGGTGGCAGATATGTCAGAGACAATGCGTGAGGCCTTAAACGCTGGCTATCAGCAAACCGTCACTTGGCTTGCCACACAAATAAAGACTGGTTGGGCTGATGGCTCTGTACCACAACTCGACAATATCGCTGCTGAGAGTATGGCAAAGCGCTGGTACTTTGCGTGGCTTGGTGCCAGCTTAATCGCTAAAACCAGCCAAACCAATACCCCACTTGCAGAAGTCTGGCAAATGACGACGTCGCAACTGGGTCGCTAACTGTCAGCACGCACCATCATCACACACTGTCACTCACGGTGCTTTTTCAACGAAGCCGCCTGTTTTTCATGAAGCTGTACGTCTCTAATTAGGTCTATGCTTCTGATAAATTAGATTATACATTTTTGATAAAAACGCACCGTGGTTATAGATAGTCATTCGTTAGATTCATACCATCTGCTTTACGATAGTTTTGTAACCATTCACGGTCAAGCTATAGACGACCGGTCTAATTCATGTACAATGCGTGCAGATGTTTAGAACACGCATCACGAATTTTAGTTTTAAAACGTAAGACATACACTCTATAACCTTTAGGAAAATTATGAACAACTTCCAATATTACAACCCAGTACGTATCGTTTTTGGTGAAGGCCAAATCAAACAACTATCAGAGCTAGTGCCTAGTGATGCAAAAGTACTTATCACTTATGGTGGTGGCTCGGCTGAACGCACAGGTACTTTAGACGAAGTCAGAAAAGCGTTATCGGCGAGCGGAAATCGTGAAATTTTTGAGTTTGGTGGTATCGAGCCCAATCCAGAATTTGTGACTTTATTGAAAGCAGCTGACATGGTCAATGAACATAACATTGACTTCTTATTAGCAGTCGGTGGCGGTTCAGTCATTGATGGCAGTAAGTTTGTCGCGCTTGTGTCTTCATTAACTGAAGAAGATGGGTCTGTCTCACGTGAGCAAGCATGGGATGCATTGACCAGCTATTGCAGAAATATCGACTCTGCCGTTGATTTAGGTGCTGTATTGACCATTCCAGCAACGGGCTCAGAGATGAACTCAGGCGGTGTCGTCAACTATAGCGAACGTCAGGCAAAACTGCCCTTTGGTAACCCATTGGCCTTCCCTAAATTCTCAATCTTAGATCCAACGAAAACCTTAACATTGCCTGAACGTCAAGTAATGAACGGTGTTGCAGATGCCTTTGTCCATGTTATGGAGCAGTATTTGACTTACCCAGTCAATGCAAAAGTGCAAGATGCTTTCGCTGAGAGCTTACTAAAAATCTTGATTGAAGAAGGCCCTGCCGTCAAAAAAGATCCAGAAAACATGGAAACGCGTAAAAACATCATGTGGACCGCGACCATGGCATTGAACGGTCTGATTGGTACTGGTGTGCCACAAGATTGGACGACGCATATGATTGGTCACGAACTAACTTCATTGCACGCCATTGATCATGCACGTACGCTCACCATCGTCTTACCCTCAGTGCTACGTGAGCTAAAAGACAGCAAAAAAGACAAACTGCTCCAGTATGCACGCAATGTCTGGAACCTTACTGATAGCACTCAAGACGATGACACCATCATTGAGACAGCGATTGTCAATACTGAGAACTTCTTCCGCGAGCTTGGTTTACCAGTCAGTTTAGAAGATGCTGAATTAGACCAGTCAGCAATTGACCCTATTATTAAGCAGCTCGAATCTCATAAAATGGTCAAACTGGGTGAGCACGGCACGAATGATCTTGACGTATCACGTCGCATCTTAGATCGTGCAGTGACCAGCAAAGCTTCGTAACCAATCAACACAGTAAACGAATGCTGCCTGAGATTGAATGGTATTTGGCTGAAACAACAACGCTCAAAATATTGATAGCCAAAATACCACTTTTTAGAATACCAGTATCTTTAATGACTGCAGTAACAGTAGCTATTCAAATATGAGTAGTTACTGCCCTTTTAATCCGCCATTAGCTTTCAACAAGCAAAGAGTCAATAACTATTAAAAAACGACTATGCAATATCTAACCGTTAAACCGTTCACTTTCTAAATATTAGTAGTCAACTGACAATCAATATCTAACACTCTATAAATAAAAAAGGAGCTTTACTATGAGCTTTGACAATAATTTTAATGAGCAACAAAACCAAGCAACAAACCGTCAAATTAAACTGGCCAGTCGTCCTCATGGCGCGCCAAAAGCTCACAACTTCGATATGGCTACCAGCGATATCCCAACGCCCAATGATAATGAGATGCTACTGCGTACGGTCTATCTGTCATTAGACCCCTATATGCGTGGGCGTATGAGCGATGCAAAAAGCTATACCGATCCATTGCAAGTTGGTGACGTCATGACTGGCGGCGTAGTGGCGCAAGTGGTCGAATCTAATGTTGATAACTTTGCAGTAGGTGACTTAGTCGTCGCCAATTCTGGCTGGCAGGATTACAGCGTCAGTGATGGCGAAGGCATTCTCAAGTTAGACAAAGACATGCCCAACCCTTCTTATGGTTTAGGCGTACTTGGTATGCCGGGCTTTACTGGCTATATGGGTTTAACTGATATCGGCAAACCAAAAAAAGGGGAAACGCTAGTCGTCGCAGCCGCAACTGGACCAGTCGGAGCCACAGTCGGTCAAGTCGGTAAGCAATATGGGACGCGCACTGTTGGTGTGGCTGGTGGTCAAGAAAAATGTGACTTCGCTGTTAATGAACTAGGCTTTGATGTCTGTATTGATCATTATGCCGATGACTTCGCTGAGCAATTACAAGCCGCCTGCCCTGATGGCATCGATATCTACTATGAAAACGTTGGCGGCAAAGTTTTTGATGCAGTAATGCCATTATTAAATGCACATGCCCGTATCCCAGTATGTGGTTTGGTCTCACAATACAATGCCACTGAACTCCCTGAGGGTCAAGATCGCTTAAGTGTATTGACAGGCCTTGTTTTAAGCCAGCGCTTAACTATTAAAGGTTTTATTATCTTTGAAGAGTATGGCGACCACTACCCTGAGTTCTTAAAAACCATGAGTAAATGGGTAGAGTCTGGCGACGTGAAAACTAAAGAATATATGGCTGAAGGCTTAGACGATGCACCAAATGCCTTTGTTCGTATGTTAAATGGCGATAACTTTGGCAAAACTGTCGTAAAAGTAGCTGACGTCGAATAACTGGCATTAACTAAATCATTAGATAACGACTTCACAACATAATTCGTTAGGATAACTACTGAAAGTGACACACTAACCATGAATACTGTTAACAGTCATTGCTAACGATAATATTAATAATGCCAATATTCATTAAGTGTCATGAGTTAATAATACTTAATGAAAAATGACTGCTAACAATCAATAATTTAAAACGATATCAACAATAAATAAGGACAATTATGAATATTTTAATGGTACTAACTTCACATGATCAACTAGGCGATACTGGTAAGAAAACTGGCTTTTGGCTAGAAGAATTTGCCGCGCCTTACTATGCGTTTTTGGATGCTGGCGCAAATGTTACGCTCGCCTCTCCTGCTGGTGGTCAACCACCACTTGATCCTGGTAGCGATACTGAAGATACGCAAACAAAAGATACCACACGTTTTAAAGCGGATACTGATGCGCAAAAGCATCTTGCCAATACTAAGAAACTCGCTGATATGAAAGCGGAAGACTTTGATTCAGTATTTTATCCTGGTGGTCACGGCCCATTATGGGATTTGGCAGTGGATAAAAACTCTATTAATTTGATTGAGACGTTTGTGAAGCAAGATAAGCCGGTTGCTTTTGTTTGTCACTCTCCTGCTGCCCTCAAAAATGTCAAAATCGATGGCGAATATTTAGTGAAAGGAAAAACAGTCACTGGCTTTACCAATTCAGAAGAAGAGGCGGTTGGCCTTACAGATGTGGTACCTTTCTTAGTAGAAGATGCACTGATAGCCAATGGCGGTAATTATGAAAAAGCAGCTGATTGGGAATCGTTTGTGGTAGAAGACGGCTTGTTAATCACAGGTCAAAACCCAGCATCGTCAGAAGAAGCCGCTAAGCGTTTGATCGCAAAGCTTAACGGTTAATCCAATTGACAAAGTAAAGAAGAGTACTATTATGATTCGACTGCATCATCTAAACCAATCACGCTCGCTACGCATTTTGTGGCTGCTAGAAGAGCTAGGCGAGCCGTACGAAATTATTAGTCATCAGCGCGATGCTAAAACGCATCTGGCACCTAATAGCTTAAAAGCCGTACATCCCCTTGGTAAGTCACCGGTCATCGAAATGGATGGTGAAATATACTCGGAGTCAGGGGCCATTACTGAGCTATTGATCGAACGCTTTGCGCCAGAGCGTTTGCGCCCCGCTACTGATAGTGTGGATTATGGGCATTATCTACAGTGGATTGATTTTGCTGAAAGCTCGCTCATGCTGCCATTGATGCTTGAGTTGTTTTCTAAAAAAGCAGGTATCAATGACAACGAGTTTTTGAACGGTTATATAGAGACAGAAAAAACCAGACTGTTCAAGTATTTAGATGCAGCGGTCGAGGGTAAGTCTTATATCGTCGGCAACCAGCTTAGCGGTGCTGACTTTATGTTGTCATTTGACTTAATTATTTTGGCCAGTCGTCAGAAATTAGACAACTATCCAAATATTAAGCAGTATGCATTACACTTGGCCAGTCTTGATAGTCATCAACGTGCTATACGCTTAGAAGCCAAATATGACGAGACCGTTACTGATTAGACAATGTTACCAAAATGCAATGTTGCTAACAGGCAAAACGGTAAGCAACCATAAAATTTATGATAAAATAGCCCAAACTCAGCTTGGGCTATTTTTCTCATTTTATCACTCTGATGATAGCGCTGCCCATTATGGGTAGCAATACCCCAGTCTTGTTTTGTCCAGTCTTGTTCTATCCAACCACGCCGATCATCTTACGCCCATGAATACTGAATACAAATTTAAGCCGCATGAACAGCCAATGATGGTTGGTTCTCCTGCCAACCCTGATCATCCTACACGCCGTAAACTATGTTATTTAATGATCGGAATTTTTATTGGGATAACCGCCAGCTTTCAAAATGGGCTATTGGTGGCAAACCTGTCCCAAATTCAGGGCGAAATGGGCTTAACACCAGTCGAAGGTGGTTGGATATCTGTCAGCTATAATATGACCAATGCTTGTATTACGGTGCTACTGTACAAAATTCGCCAGCAATTTGGCATGTCACTCTTTAGTAAAATTACCTTGTTTTTTTTATTGGCGGCCACGAGTTTGCAGTGGTTGGTCAGTAGCCATCTATTGAACGCTACCAGTATCCAAATTGATCCTTATTACTTAGAAATCATTGCTAGAGGACTCAGTGGTATGGTTGCTAGTGGCATGACCATATTAGGCTTATTCTATTGCTTGCAAGGTATGCCAACCGTCAAACGTACTAGTGGCTTGATATTAGGCTTTGGCTTGGTACAGTTTGGAATTCCCTTATCACGGATTATCTCACCCTATCTCGCTGTCGATGGTCAGCTTGAAAGCTTGTTTTTATTTCAATTTGGTTTGGCTTTGATTTGTTTTGGACTCATTAATATATTAGAGCTACCACCGGGCAATACTGAAAAAGTATTCGAAAAACTGGATTTTTTAAGCTTTGCTTTTTTTGCCAGTGGTCTTGCAGCATTGGCGGTGTTTTTAGTACAAGGCCGTATACAGTGGTGGACAACACCTTGGCTGAGCTACCCGCTCATCATTGCAAGCGTCAATATTAGCATTGCACTATGGATTGAGACTCACCGAAAAAACCCAATGCTACAGGTGCGCTGGATGCGTAGTCGCAACATTATTGCTTTTATGACAACGGGTGCGGTCATGCGTATCTTGCTATCCGAGCAAAGTGTTGGCGCTGCCGGACTACTGGCCAATCTTGGCTATGGTAATGATCAGCTGGTCACTTTTTATGCTGTGATATTAGCAGCCAGTATCTTGGCATTGGTCATTAGTATTTTTAGTACCAATCCAATAGATTTGCGTCGACCTGTTATTTTTGCAGTGGCGCTAATCGCTCTAGGTTCTTGGCTGGATACGGGTGTATCGATTAACTCGGCGCCGACGATGTTTTATTTTAGCCAATTCCTCATTGCTTTTGCCGCAGTGTATTTTATGGGTCCTCTGGTTTTTGAAGGGTTTTTACGAGCCATTGCCAGTGGCCCTGCGTATATTATTAGTTTTTCAGTGATTTTTGGTATTTCGCAGACGGTGGGCGGGCTTGCAGGAGCGGCGGCTATTCAAGCTTTTACCACTATTCGCACGCAAGTGCACTATGCCGATATGGTCAGCTCACTCAACTTAGGGGATCCTGAGTTAGTAGCACAAGTTGCAGGCGCAGGTAGGGCTTTATCAGGTCAAATAACAGATTCTACCCAAGCCAACGTTGCTGCCATGGGACAAGTTCTGCAAGGCATCCAGCGGCAAGCTACCGTCGCAGCTTACGATGACTTGTTTTTTCTTATGGCCAGTATTGCGACTTTGTCGGCTGTTATTTTATTGATAAATTATCTCTATAACCGTTATCACAAACGTAATCCCCTTGCTAACGAGCTGGCTGTCATTGCCAAAATGCGTGAAGGAAAATAGCGGCTTTAAATGCCTTAATTTTTGCTCGCCATCTTGCATAACATCATCGAAATATCGAACATAATTGTTATATTTATTCAAACTTTAGGAGCGCGTCATGAGCAAAGAAAACCCCAGTGAGCTTAACCAAAAATCTCAGACGCCAACTGACGCGCTGCTTAATACGACCCTTAATACAGCTAAAGTAAAAGTAACTGCCTCTCCAAAAAATAATAACGAATCAGTAGAGCCTGAAATTGCCGCTACCGACTCGAATAAAAAAGCGGATATCAATACAAATAAAAATACAGATAAATCGGCTGTCGATAGCCAAAATACCAGTGATAAACCACCAATGCCGCCCAAAGAGCCGATTGTGGCAGCCACTGGCTGGTCACCTATGAAAAAATCCTACCTAAATCTAGGTTTATTGATTGCCTTAATACTCATTGGCGTGGCATTGATTTTATATGCATGGAAGCTACCGCCTTTTACCCCGACTTTGCAGCAAACGAACAATGCCTTTGTGAAAGGGCAAACAACCATTATTAGTCCGCAAGTATCTGGCTATGTCACCGAAGTAGCCGTACAGGATTTTGCCCAAGTAAAAGCGGGTGATTTACTAATAAAAATAGACGATCGCGCGTTTCAACAACAGCTTGAGCAGGCGCAGGCCAATATTGAAGTGGCGGTTACCAACCGCTCTAGCAATGCTCAGGACACACAAACCAGCCAAGCACAGATTGAAGCACGCGAAGCGGATTTATATAGCGCCAAAGTGAGTGTCGATAGTGCTCGTGAAGATGTCAATCGCTATCAGGGTTTAGATGCCATCGGCGCGGTATCAAAGGCAGAAGTGGCTCATATAAAAGCACAACTTGCACAAGCGCAGGCAGGCGTTCAACAAGCTGAAGCGAACTTACAAGCAGCTCGTGAAAACCGTAAAAAGACCAGTGGTAGCCGCGCTTCGCTCGATGCCAATATAAAAAATGCTGAAGCAGCTCTCAAGCAAGCGCAGATTAATGTAGACAACACCATTATCACCGCCCCTGAAGCCGGACAGTTGAGTCAAGTCAGTGTCAAAGAAGGGCAATATGTCAGTGCGGGTACACAGCTCATGTACATCGTACCCAAAGGCATTTGGATTATCGCAAATTTTAAAGAAACGCAAGTTGCTAATATGGCTATTGGTGAACCTGCAACCATCCATGTTGACGCGCTGGGTGGTGCCAAATTTAGTGGTCATGTCAGCAACATCTCACCAGCCACTGGCAGTGAATTTAGTGCTGCAGCTGCCAACCCTGCGACGGGCAACTATATTAAAATTGCCCAGCGTATCCCCGTGCGCATTGATTTAGACCAAAATCAGGCTGCCCTTACCCAATTACGTCCCGGTATGTCTGTTTCGGTCGATGTCGATACCAATATTAAAGCAAAAAACTAGGGTCTGTTGAACATTCAAATATTAGGACTGCTGATTGCTAAAATCGTCCCAAACCTTTTATCAAATCAGGCGTAAACCGACGATAATGTCGAGACCTTAGCTAGGTTTACAACAACGTTTGGGGTGATTTTAGTATCAGCCTTTCAGGGCAGGGCTATTTTTTGCCAATACATAGCGAAATTATCTAACCTAGAACGACTAGGCGTCAAAAATTTCACTGCGTATTGTCTAAAAAATAGCCACTGCCAGTGCCACATTTGAATGTTCAACAGACCCTAAGACTGCTGATATCCATTTTTCTTGCTTGCTGTGCCTGCACAGACAGAGGTCACAAAAAAATGATATCAGCAATATCGTCGCGTTTTTAGTATATCTTGACTATAGAGCATAGTGAATACACTCCAGCATAAAAAAACCACTTTAAATACCAATATAACTGGATTTAAAGTGGTTTTTTTAGCATTAAAACAAGCTGAAATATATCAGTCTTACACTTATTCATTTAACTTTATGGTAGTAAACGTTTAGTTGTCCAACTGGCATTATTCTGTTTGCTATCTTGGGTATACACAATGCGGTCATGCATACGATTGGCACGGCCTTGCCAAAACTCAACTTGCTCAATGGTAATCTCATAACCACCCCAAAATGCTGGCACTGGCACTTGGCTATTGTCTGGATAGTCAGCTTGTAGCTGATCAAAGGTCTGTTCCATGACGTCACGGCTGGCCACTTCACCGCTCTGTGGTTGGCTGACCCATGCGCCTACTTGGCTATCGTGTGGACGCTTTTGAAAATAAGCAGCGGATTTTGCAGTATCAATCTTAGCAATAGAACCACTGATACGAACTTGACGTTCAAGCTCATGCCAAAAAAACAGCACTTCTGCATTGGGGTTTTCAGCGATATCTTGACCTTTGGCACTTTCATAATTAGTATAAAAAATAATGCCATTATCGGTAATCTCGCGCAGTAATACGATACGTACACTGGGCTTGTTGTCTGCCCCACATGTTGCCAAACTCATGGCGTATGGTTCTTGCACTTTTTGTGCTAGTGCCTCATTCATCCACGCTTTCAATAGCTCAAATGGTGAGGTGGGTATTGACTGTTGATCAAGTGTGCCCTTCTCATAGGAGAGGCGCTGATCGGTAAAGTCCATGCTCATACTGCTTCCTTATTATTCATATTCTTATTGATGACGATTATCAGTTTTTTACTGACTGTTGTCATGTTATAAATATCGATTAACCCAATACCGTTTTGATTTGCTCAGCTAAATCATTTGCCATAACGTCACACTCTATCTCATCATCTGATTCGACCATCACTCGAATCATTGGCTCAGTACCCGATTGACGAATTAGTAAACGACCACGACCCTCTAGAGTGGCACGGGCTTTATCAAAAGCGGCGACCAGCTCTTTGTGCTCAAAAGGATCTTGCATAGTAGATAAGCGTACATTAACCAGTTTTTGTGGCAAGACTTCAAAACCTTCTGTGAGATCACTTAGGGCTTTATCCTGCGCTTGCATGACAGCCAATACTTGTAAGCTTGCAATAATAGCATCGCCCGTACGACTTTTGTCTAAGCATAATATGTGCCCAGATGGTTCGCCGCCTAGTATCCAGTCATTAGCTGCAAGCTCTTGCATAACGTAACGATCGCCTACTTTAGCACGGGTAAAGGCAATATCCGCCTCCTTCAATGCCAACTCTAGGCCCATGTTAGTCATGAGCGTACCAACCACTCCCGCTGCAGGTGTTTTGCCTTGAGTGGCAAGCACGTATAAGATGCCGTCGCCATCAACCAACTTACCGGTTTCATCGACCATCACGATACGATCACCGTCGCCATCTAAGGCAATACCGACATCTGCTTCATGCTCGAGCACGGCTTTTTGTAAACTCTCTGGGTGGGTCGAGCCACAGTCAGCATTAATATTGATACCATCCGGTGTATTATTGATAGCAATCACGTTGGCGCCCAGCTCGCGCATGACTCTTGGGGCGACGCTGTAACCTGCACCATTGGCACAATCGACCACGATGGTCAGATGATCTAAGTCGTACTGATAAGGGAAACTGCCTTTACAGAACTCAATATAGCGACCCTTGGCATCATCAATACGGTTGTTTTTACCTAATTTTGCTGGATCAAGAATAGGCATGAGCGCATCATTACTATCAGAAGAAGCCATCATGGCTTTTAATTTATCATTGATGGCATTTTGCATCGCATCGGTCAATTTTTTGCCATCCCCTGAGAATAATTTGATGCCATTGTCATAGTATGGGTTGTGCGATGCGGAAATAACGACACCAGCATCCGCGTTAAAGCTACGGGTGAGATGCGCAATAGCTGGTGTTGGTAATGGTCCTACCATATACACGTCAACGCCTGCCACATTAAAGCCTGCTTGTAGCGCACCTTCGATGACATAGCCTGATAGACGAGTATCTTTGCCAATGACCACGCTCGGCTTACGAGTAGGATTGTCATTGTTTTCTATGAGCACCAGTCCAGTCACATAGCCTAATTTTAAAATAAAATCAGGGGTAATCGGTAATTCACCAAATTTTCCGCGAATACCATCAGTGCCAAAGTAGCTCATTATAAATGTTCCTCAAGTCTAAAAATGAAACGCCAGACGGGCGCGTAGGCAAGGCAATAACCAGTATATTCTATTTGTGTATTTTACAAAAAAAACAGCCAACAATGACGGGGCATTGTTGGCTGTTTGTATCTTGATGTCACTATCCTACTGTCTGTCAGCAATTATCAACGTCAGTAGGACTACAGAATATGAATTAATCTACTCGATAGTTCGGGGCTTCTTTGGTAATTTGCACATCGTGAACATGCGACTCTTTCATCCCCGCAGACGTCACCTTAATGAACTGTGGTTTGGTACGCATATCTTCGATAGTCGCACAGCCAGTATAGCCCATTGATGAGCGTAAACCACCAACCAACTGATTGACGATGCCTGCCACTGGTCCTTTATAAGGAACGCGACCTTCGATACCTTCTGGAACCAGCTTTTCTACCCCATCTTTGGCATCTTGGAAATAGCGATCTGATGAGCCGTTTTGACCTGACATCGCACCTAAGCTACCCATACCGCGATACGCTTTATAATAACGACCTTGGAATAGCTCAACTTCGCCTGGCGCTTCTTCGGTACCAGCCATTAGTGAGCCGACCATGATACATGAAGCACCGGCCGCGATAGCTTTTGCCATATCACCTGAGAAGCGAATACCACCATCAGCAATCAATGGAATACTGTCTTTCAGGGCGCTGGCTACATTATCAATGGCCGAGATTTGTGGCACACCAATACCCGCGATAATACGGGTGGTACAGATAGAACCAGGGCCAATACCGACTTTTACTGCATCAGCGCCCGCATCACGTAATGCTAGAGCGGCATCACCGGTTGCGATGTTGCCACCGATGACTTGTACGTGAGGGAAATTTTTCTTGACCCAAGAAACTTTTTCAATCACGCCTTTTGAATGTCCATGGGCGGTATCGACCACGATAACATCGACGTCAGCGGCGATTAAGGCTTCAACGCGCGCTTGCGTATCTGCGCCAGTGCCGACAGCAGCGCCAACCCGTAGGCGACCTTGCTCATCTTTACACGCATTTGGATTATTCTCAGCTTTGGCAAAGTCATTGACCGTAATCAAACCGCGCAGACGAAAGTCTTCATCAATCACGATCACTTTTTCAATACGGTGCTCATGCAGCAATTTTTTGATATTTTCATTGCTTTCACCTTCTTGCACGGTGACTAGCTGCTCTTTTGGCGTCATGATATGGCTAACTGGTAACGACAAATTGGTCTCAAAACGCCAGTCACGATGGGTCACGATACCAACGACTTTATCAGTACCCTTCTCTACCACTGGTACACCTGAAATATTATTGTCTTGAGTCAATCTTAATAATTCACCAATCGTCATTTCAGGGTGAACGGTAATAGGATCAACCACGGTTCCTGCTTCGAATTTTTTGACGCGGCGTACTTGCGTGGCCTGCTTATCGATATCCATGCTTTTATGCAAGATACCCAAACCACCTAGCTGTGCCATGGTAATAGCCATTTCAGATTCGGTGACCGTGTCCATAGCAGCCGAGATTAATGGCAAATTCAGTGTGATACTTTTGGTCAGACGCGTGGACAGATCAGCAGATTTTGGCAGGATTTCAGAGTAGGCTGGTAACAATAAAACGTCATCAAAGGTAAAGGCTTCATCGACAATTCGTAACATACAGACCCCTAGTGGTGGTTATTTTGATGGGTGGGATTTTCGCATTAAGACAATCAATCAAGATCACCATTATGACTTTACGACGTTCAACCCTTATTTATGAAAGGCTTTGAATCATAGAGCTTTAGATAATAAGCAATGTACCAGTTGTTATTTGTCATTAGATATTTTTTATCAGTAAACAAAGACACTGGAAAACAGCTATTGATTTATCAGTGGTAAGAAGACACAAATACTGCAACCTCTTATCTTTAATCGCTCAGTTATCCCTTAAAAATAACGCCATATTATAACAAATAAACAAGCAAATCGCATGCTTATTTGTTAGCTTATTTTAACATCAATAGTTTGTCTGTTTTTGCCACTTTGCTTGCTGTCCACTATACCTATTGACCGTTCCAACTTATACGCTAGTGTCTTTAAATATCAAGCGCTCAGCGGGGAGATAAGCTTGCTGTTCAGCATATAAATAACTTAACATCTGCTCGCGTACCTGACACTCCAACCGCCAAGCGTTGATAGGACTATCAGACGCTTGGCTACAGCGTAATTTTATGGTGTTTTCGGACACGGATACTGTATACATTTCAGGCTCAGTTTCACCGTCCCATAAGTCGTTCGCTTTGACCAGCTTGATATATTGTTGTCTGATTGCTTCGACATCAGCGCCATAGTCGACGTAGAGATAAATCACACAGGTTTGATGCGAGTCTGTATGCGACCAATTCTCTACGATTTCGGTGACGAAGTGGCGCATTGGAATAATCAACCGGCGCTCATCCCAAGTCTGCAGAACCGCATAGGTATAGCCCAAATCATCTATCGTCGTCCACTCACCTTCCATCATGACCGTATCACCAATACGCACTGGCTGAGTGATGGCAACCTGCATACCAGCAATGACATTACCCAATATCGGCTGAGCGGCGATACCGATAACTGCACCAGCAATACCTGCGGAAGTCAGCAAGGTCTTACCCAATCCTTGAATATTGGTGAACTCACTGAGGCCAATCCAAATACTACCAAGGATCATGACGAAGATAAAAATGCGGCGAAATATAGAAACGTAAGTACGGCGACGACGACCTTTATCAAATTGCTCGTCGCCTAAATTCTCAATCTGCAAATCTTTGTAGCGATTGGCAAAGAAATTAATCACTCGAATACCCGTCCACAGTGCGCTAAAAACCAGTCCTACCCAAATAATTGGACGAGTTGATGACGCGACCGCGTCTAAGTAAGGAAAACCGCCCGATACTAAAGTAAATACCGATGAAAAACTGATGAAAAAGGTCAGCGGTACCGTCAGCTTATTGACCAAATCTTCCACGCTATTATGGTGAACCGTACTCAGCCGATTGCCTTCTTTATCTTTGACATACCAATTAAGAAGCTTGCCAGCGGCGGTACTTAATAGCCAACCTACTCCCATAGTAAAAGAGAAGAAAATAAATAACGCTAAAAACTCCCAGATAGCGATACTAAATAACTGTAATTTTGTCCATGTTGGTAAGTAACGTTCGAATTTTGCGGGATGGTATTGTTCATAAAGGTTGTCAATATTGCCAACCGTTTGGGCAGAAAATATCCAAAAAGGCGCACTGTCATCAATGCGCACACGCTCTAAATATATCGGTACGCGACGTTCACGATAATCGATATAGCCAAGCTGAATAGAGCGTCTGGGTATCCCTTGAATACTGTTGGTGCTGCCAAGCGGTGGCTCAATCAAACCATCAGGACGGTCTGGCAATTTATCAAAAACATAGAGTTTTTTTTCAACCAACAAAAAATCAAGCTGTTTGGCCAGCTCAATCGCCCGATTACGCTGCAACTTGTCATCAATGAGGTTCATATTGAGTGCATAAGCGGCCAAGTCATACTGCTGCTTCATGACGGCTGACTGAAAAAACTCTAATGTGGCAAGCGGCGTAGATAAATTCGGTGGTTCAGCTAACGGCGGCAATCCTGCATTTAGCTTGTTTAAGGAATAATAGCTTTCGTTATAATCACCAGTGAGACCAGTATCTCCTTGCAGTATGCCTGCCTGCTGCACGGCATCCTTGTCTAAAGGATTGAAGGTTTCTTCTGCAATATCTGAGACACTAATGCCGTCTTGTTTGAATTGATCAATTTTCTGCGCTGTATAATCTATCAGGTTTTCTGGCTTTGCCATCTCAGTATTTTTTGTAGTGTCTTGCCTATCAACTGTTGTATCGCTACCGGTTGCCGCAGTTGCTGGAATATAAAACACACTGCACAACATGACGAGCATACTGAGTAAAAATGTCAGTCCACTATGATGACGCACAACATTGTCATCGCTAGCAGAACCCTCAATAACATTAGCGTTATGATTGACGTTTTTAACGTGGGTCGTATTTAGAGAATTAAGGGAGTTTTGCATACGAAAAATCTTGGCCTCGGTGTGTTTCTAACCTAATGCAGTCTACAAAAAAAAGCCAGCTCAATGCTGACTTAATTTATTAGTTGACGTACTTTATTGTTGATAGCTTCTATATTCAGCAAAGCACTATTAAACACAGCACTATTAAGCACGGCGCCAAGTCGTACCAGCTCGGCTGTCTTCAAGCTCAATGCCCGCCGCTTTTAATTGTTCACGCACCTCATCGGCACGCGCAAAGTCTTTGTTGGCTTTAGCCTCTGCACGCTCAATGATTAGACCATCAATAGCCGCATCGCTTAAACCATTATCCGCTTGATCGCCAATGACAGCTTGCAAAAACTGTGATACTGGTTGCTGCAGAATATTTAATACCTGTGCCAAGGCTTTGAGCTGCTGCGCCAACTGCCATGCAGTATCTACCTCTTCAGCTTTGATCGCTTTATTGATATCACGGGCCAACCCGAACAAGACACTAATTGCCGTTGAACTATTAAAATCATCATTCATGGCTTTGATAAAATCTTGTCCAGCAGGGCTGCTGTAAGCGTCATTTATTAAAGAATCATTAATCGTCAATTCCTCACCTTTTTGCTGTTCAGCAACTTTGAGCGCTTGGTATAGTCTGCTTAGGCTATTATGAGCCTCATCTAACGCACTATCCGAGAAGTTTACTTGGCTACGGTAATGGCTGGATAATAAAAAGAAGCGCAGCGTTTCAGGATGAAAATGTGCAATAACATCACGAATTGTGGAAAAATTACCTAATGACTTAGACATTTTTTCGCCATCGACGTTGATAAAGCCGACGTGCATCCAGTTACGTGAATACTCGCAGCCAGTCGCTGCTTCAGATTGAGCAATCTCGTTTTCATGGTGTGGAAATTGTAAATCATGACCACCGCCATGGATATCAAAGGTATTGCCTAGGCACTTGGTCGACATCGCCGAGCATTCAATATGCCAACCTGGACGTCCTTGACCCCACGGTGATGCCCATTGCGGCTCATGAGGTTTAGCCGCTTTCCATAGGACAAAATCAAACGGGTTGCGTTTGTCGTTTTCGACATCAACGCGCGAGCCTGCCTGCATATCATCGAGATTACGTTTTGATAACTTACCATAATCTGCAAAGCTATCTACAGCATAATAGACATCGCCGTTATCGCCAGCATACGCATAATCGCCGGTAACTAACGTCTCAATCATTTGTTGCATCTCATCGATATGGTCAGTCGCACGCGGCTCGGTATTAGGCGTCAAGCAGCCAAGGGCTGAGAAGTCCTCATGCATTGCTTTAATAAAGCGCTCAGTCAATGCACTGATAGCCTCGCCGTTTTCATTCGCGCGCGCGATGATTTTGTCATCAATATCGGTGATATTGCGCACATAATTAACGTCATAACCTATTTGTGTTAGCCAACGTACTGCCATATCAAAGCCAATCATCATCCGCGCATGACCAATATGACAATAATCATAAACGGTCATGCCGCACACATACATACCTACTTGCCCGGCTTTAAGTGGTACAAACTGACGTTTACCGCCCGTCAGTGAATCATAAATGGCAAGCTGAGACATCGCATCGGCAAGAGGTGTGGTCATGGTATAAAAGCCTTTTAATTAGAACAAGATAGATAAATTGAGATGACGATAAAATATGAGTATCGTACTATTAGCCACTAACCGCGACTAATAAGATTATAAACTTGAAAGTTACCGCTTTATAAACGCTTTATAAAACTTAACCCATTATCTTAGCGAAATCGGCTGGAAAATACTACAATGAGCGCGCAACTAACCCTATTCAATGATAAAAACCGTTAAGGATGTAGAAATGGCCAATCGCTTAAGCAAAATATATACGCGCACCGGAGATGATGGTAGCACCGGTATGGCAGATGGCAGTCGCGTAAGTAAAGCCGACAATTTATTTAGCGTAATGGGCGATATCGATGAGCTCAACTCACACATCGGCTTGGTACGGGCACACTTAACACAAGCTACTGATAATGAAAACGCAAACCAACAACATCTGCCTGAACGCTTACAACAGCAAAAAGAGTTAGACTTTGCTCAAGCCTTGGTCATAATTCAGCATTTATTATTTAATATCGGCGGTGAGCTGGCCATGCCAGAATATGAAGGCGTTAATGCCAGCCATATTGAATGGCTAGAACAACAAATTGATGCGATGAACACAACTCTGCCACCGCTCAAGGACTTTATCTTGCCGACAGGCTCACTATTGGTCAGTCAACTACACGTCGCGCGTACGGTTTGCCGCCGCGCTGAGCGCCAAGCGGTACTATTGCAGCAAGAGCGTCCAGCAGCGATTCGCAGTACTGCCGTTAGCTTTATCAATCGCTTGTCTGATTGGTTGTTCGTTGCCGCGCGTTTTTGTACCGACCCTGCCCAAGTCTCTGAGGTGCTGTGGGACAATCAAGTCTTGCAAGATTTTGCTAATGATAAATAGTCACCCATAGCATAAAGGCAAATGATGTAGTTTTACTATAGCAATCCCACCTTATCCAAAAAGGTTAGTTCTATAAAAAAGCCCACTACGTTAATGTAGCGGGCTTTTTTATAGTTGTATCACGTAGCAACTGCTGCGTTTTTATGACTTAATAAGTAGCACTGTCATCTTCAATGATGACCATATCAATGCTCTCATCATTAGGTACTAATTTTGGCGAGGTTTGGGTTGCCGGTTTTTTGGTGTCAGTGCTTGGCGCTGCTTGATTATTTTCTGTAGCACTGCTCTGACTGTTATTTTGGCTACTACTTGGATTGTTAATGGTCGGTGGCGTAGCAGGCTCAGCTGGACGAGCAGGGGCCGTCGGCGTCACAGTTCTTGGCTGACGGGTTGGCGCTGATTGATTGTTGTTATTATTGTTCTGTGCAGTGTCACGGCGACGCTCAGCCTGTTGAGCGGCACGCTGGGAACGTTGCTCATCAACTGCTGACTTAAATGCAGATCCTGCCATCATATCTGCCACCACAGTCAATAATGCCGGTTGTCCAGCAATACGGGTACGAACTTGACCACCTTGAGTACCGACGACATAAGTAAAGGCGTCGTCAACGAGCATATTATTATTGATACGAATATTGTTTTGCGCTAAGCGAGACTGCAAGCTTGGCTGGTTACCGGCCGCTTGTACTTGACTGGCCTGATACAAATCTTCGCTTGGCAGAGTCATGCTAACGCTTGCCTGACAAGTGGTCATGCCGTTGTTATTGGCTTCTTGTAAGATCGCTGCATTTTGTACGTCAATGACAATACCATTGATTTTGTCAGTGACAACACCGCTATTTAGACTGATTTCTGCCTCATTGGCATAATTGGCAGCCAACGTTTGAGCCTGCTGATTGAGCGTGTTTTTTAGCGCGGATTTCAAGCGGTCTTGTACCATCGGATCATCACAACTGACGGCAGGCGTGATGACATTATCGTCAACTGCTGGCTGTTCTACTGTTGCCTCTGTCGTCTCAGCGTTATCGTCTTTATCTGAGCGATCACAACCTGTCACGGCCAAACCACATATCAGACTAATACCGGCGACGTGCTGCCATTTGATCCACTTGCTTTTTGTTGCGCTCATACTCAATTTGCTCCCAATTTACTAATTCTTACCGTCAGCGATGGACAGTATTTGACATTCAGATCGCAACACTTGCCGCGATAGATTTGAAAATCACATTATTATAAGGTGTTTAAATGAGATGGTCATTAGTGTGACCCCTTGCTGTACAAATAATGTCTTACATTGTGCCCAAAACCTATGTTTGGTTGCAAAAACATAACAAATACATACTTATATCATCGCTAAGAATATTTAAACAAGGGCTTAATTCTAGCGGAAACTTGCAACAAACTATTCCTGAAACAACTTTCAAATATTAGCTTACTTTTCAATATCACAACCCTCTAAGACGGTATTTAATCCAAAACTATTTTGCAAATTTCGTTAGATTCTGTCGGTTGGACGCTATATCATTACTCGTAAAAATAGCCGACAGTTCCTCATTATGATAAATCTTAACAATACACTTTTACTCGGTCATCGCGGTGCGCGTGGTGAAGCAGTCGAGAATACCTTAGCAGGTTTTGAACACGCTCAACGTCTCAATCCTCAAGGTTTAGCAGGGGTTGAGTTTGATGTACAGTTGAGTGCGGATGAGCAATTAATCGTATTCCATGACGACAATCTACAACGCATGTGTGGTCAGCAATCGCGCATCGATCAATTAACGCTCGCTGAGATTCAGCGCTATCGTCAGGATAAACACCCACTTATTACTTTAGACCGCGCATATCAAGCATTGACCAATTTTAGCTATATAGAGCTTGAGATAAAGACTCATGAGCGTACCAATTACACGCAGTTGGTACATGCATTGACACGTAATCTCCTTGACACCCCGATTGCTAGCTTACCTATTGTCCTGACTAGCTTTGATGTCGAATTACACGCGCGGCTGCAACGCAATAAAACCTTACAACATATTCTGCGTGGCTTACTGATTCGCACCCCTAAAACTTTGCTAAGCGCACCACAAACTGCCCTGCAACTTGGCTGCGTCCAGCTAGGTATTCACTATCCATTGCTGACTCAAGCAGTCATTAAGCACTGTCATCGTTATCACCTGCCAGTCAGCGCGTGGACCGTCAATGATAGCGAGACGATTAAACAGCTTATTACGTGGCAAGTCGACGTCATCATTACCGATTATCCAACCTATTTTCTCACGCGCTAAGTAAGTGAACTTCTTACCTATCTTTTTGTCATATTTCAAAAAACTTGCTTGAAAATGGCTTAAAAAAGCCAGCTAATTAATTGGCTCGATAGTCATTTGTACGTTTTTATCGCACACATATTTATCTTTTTACTTACACTTTCACTTAATTGCTGATAAGTAAGGGATTGTTTGGGTTAATCACTACCATAACTCCTACAAGTTATTGTTATTTAGCAATATTTTTCTAGTGTATGACTGTTCACTTTACTAGTCTTTTAGGGTAATATGGAGGCTGAAATTAATATCATTAGGAATATTACATGATTGCTAAAAAAGTAATAGGCTTACCACTTAAGGGCTTGCGTTTTGCCATGAAGTCGGGTGATACGCTTATACAGCATGCTGGCACTCAGGCGCTGCGCGTGAAGACGTGGCTTGATACTGGCAAAAGCAAAACTGATGAGGCTGCCGATACGCAGTTTGCGACGACGAGCGGTTATAAAGATGCCAATGCAGTCGCTAACTATGAAGGTATCGATCCGCTTGAGCTTGAATTTCAAAAGTCGCCCATCAATCTGGTTCCAGCGATTTTTCTGATTACAACGCCTATTGCTGCTGCCGTCATTACGCCATGGTACTTGATGACCCATCAAGTTAGTGCGCCGGTTTGGGGCGTGTTTGGTGCCTTTATGGTGTGGACCGGTATTAGTATCACTGCAGGCTATCACCGCCTATTGTCGCATCGCGCTTATAAAGCCCATCCCTTGGTAAAAAACTTCCTATTACTTGGCTCAACCCTTGCGGTTCAAGGCTCTGCTTTTGACTGGGTATCGGGCCACCGTACGCATCATCGTCATGTTGATGACCGCATGGAAGATCCTTATTCAGCAAGACGTGGTTTTTGGTTCAGTCATATCGGTTGGATGTTACGCAATTATCCTAGTGGTCGCTTTGATTATAAAAACATTCCTGATTTGACCAAAGATAAAGTGCTACAGATTCAGCATAAATACTATGGTTTATGGGTACTGGCTACCAACGTTGCGATGGTTGCGGCAGTTGGTTGGTTAATCGGTGACGTTTGGGGCACGCTCGTATTGGCAGGTCTACTGCGCTTGGTATTGACCCACCACTTTACTTTCTTTATCAACTCGTTATGCCACATGTTTGGTACGCGTCCTTATACGGATACCAATAGTGCGCGCGATAACTTTTTCCTTGCTATCTTTACGTGGGGTGAGGGTTATCATAACTATCATCACTTCTTCCAATACGACTATCGTAATGGCGTGAAATGGTGGCAATATGATCCAACTAAATGGCTTATCTTGGGCTTATCTAAACTTGGGTTAACCAGTGAATTACGTACGGTTGACGACACCACCATTAAGCATGCTGAAGTACAAATGCAGTTCAAAAAGGCTCAACAGCAGATTGATAGTGCCACTGCGAACGGACTTGATATTCCGCATGCGATGAAGAGTTTCCAAGATCGTATCAAGTTTGAATATGATGCCTTTACGCAAACGGTCGAAGAATGGCAAGCGCTAAAAGCCAAAACTATTGAGCTAAAAAAGACCGAGTTTGCTGATCGCCTGCATGAAGTTGAAGAGATGCTAAAGCATGACTATGCCAAAGTTGAGCAAAAAATCCTTGAGCATAACAGTAATTTAAAGACAGCATTTCGCTCTATTGGTCACAGCTCCAAAGCCGCTTAAGCGTTAACAGCAGACCCGTAATGTGACGTTAATGTGACTTTCTTATTTTTGCTTTTCTCCTTCCCTTTATCTGTAATAGATAGAGGGATTTTTTTGTTTAGCGTTTATTCACAGCACTTATTTATCTGCAAGGCGCATGAAATCGGACAGGATTAATTAGGCAAAATTTGAAGGTATAGATTACAAGAGATGGACAGAGCGAAACGCTGCAATGGTAAGGCTATGCTATAGTAAGTTACTCACTTTATAATTCGATTTTATCAGCCGATGGGAAAGCCTTGTATGCGCTATCAAAACACCTACGTCAATCTAGACACACGTCTCTATCACAAACAACCTCCTACACCGCTAGAAAATCCACGGATTGGTCACTTCAACCTGCAGGTGGCACAGCAATTGGGCTGGGCAGATGATGAGGATTTAATGGCGCGCTGGGTTGAGATACTCGGTGGTCAATACTTGCCAGCAGATTTTGAACCCTTAGCCATGGCTTACGCGGGTCATCAGTTCGGGCAATGGGCAGGCCAATTGGGTGATGGGCGCGGCTTACTGATGGCACAAGTGCTCGATAATAATGATACGTTGCAAGACTTACATCTTAAAGGTATCGGCCTGACGCCTTATTCGCGGATGGGTGATGGGCGCGCCGTGTTACGCAGTACTATTCGCGAGTATTTATGTGGTCATGCCCTCACTCAGCTAGGTATCCCGTCTTCCAATGCCTTGGGCTTTGTGGTATCAGATACCAAAGTGCGCCGTGAGCGTATGGAAGCTGGAGCGGCATTAATGCGCGTTGCTGACAGTCACATTCGCTTCGGTCATGTTGAGTGGATTGCCAGCTTTGCACCTGACCTGCTCGGCGAGTTTACCGACTATATGATTGATACGTACTATCCAAAGTGCCGCCAAAGCGAGACACCCGTGTTGGCATTTTTGACCGCCGTGGTTGAGCGTACCGCACGAATGATTGCGGACTGGCAGCTAATCGGCTTTGCTCATGGCGTGATGAATACCGATAACTTATCCATTACAGGAAGTGCTTTAGACTTTGGGCCGTTTGGCTTTATGGAGCGCTTCGATCCGGCGTGGATTAACAACCATTCTGACCATACTGGGCGTTACGCTTATCAAAATCAGCCTGCTATCGGACATTGGAATCTCAATACTTGGCTACCGCATTTTATGCGCCTAGAAGGAGTCACCCGTGAGACATTGGCTGACTGTTTGGCGCCTTACGAGGCGACCTTTATGCAGCACTACCAACAGGGACTGTGCCGTAAGCTCGGTCTGCCGCACGAAAAAGAGAGCTTAACCTTGGCCTTTGAATGGCTCACCTTGCTCGAAGATAACTTACTCGATTATACCAATAGCTTTAGAGCATTATTGGCTCTCGTAGCACCAGATGATTATCCTCATGAGCAGCAGCTACTGTCTACCCTGACAGCAGAACTCACCGATGAGGCAAGTAAAGTTTGGCAAGATTGGTCGACGCGCTATCTGGCCCAATTACGGTCAGTGTCTGTCAAACAAGCGCTCGATAGCATGCGAGAGAATAATCCCGTTTATGTGCTGCGTAATAGCATGGCTCAGCGTGCCATTACTGCCGCTGAACAAGGTCAATTTGAAGAAGTTAATCGGGTGTTCGAGCTACTCGCCGACCCTTATAATGTCCAAGATATCGCTATCGAACTGGATAGTAAGCCGCCTACGCCTCATGCACCGCAAATGCCGATTAGTTGTTCGTCTTAATAAGCCTGCTATACTGTAATATTTTGAAACATAATAGGATTGGGGTTGATATTCAACCCCAATCTTTGGCATTATCAACGGGCTAAATGATGAATATCATTTAATTATATTATTCGCATAATTCACAGCTGTTGACTAGGCAGTGAAATGCCAATGATGCTAGAATGATTATTTTGCAGGATTGCTTTTTTTCGCTGCTATCTAAGCGCCGATACTTATCTTTTGCCGATACTTATTTTTTTAGTGTGACTTTACCCTCTTCTCATCATATTGCATGGTTTTTTGAGGGTTAGGCGTTAGTTTTTTTTATCACCATTTAATCTATTCCAATTTATTCCAACCATGGCAATTATTATGAATGACGATATCACTTTGAATACGGATAACCCTACTACGGAAAAAGAGCAGTTTGAACAAGCTGCCCTCCATTATCATGAGTTCCCAAGGCCGGGTAAAATCTCAGTTACGCCTATCAAGCAATTGGCCAATCAACGTGATTTGGCACTCGCCTATTCACCAGGTGTTGCCATACCCTGTCTTGAAATTCAAAGAGACCCAGCCTTGGCTGCCAAATATACCGCGCGTAGCAACTTGGTCGGCGTCATCACCAACGGTACTGCCGTACTGGGTCTAGGTAATATCGGGCCATTGGCGTCAAAACCAGTGATGGAAGGTAAAGGCGTTCTATTCAAAAAGTTTGCAGGTATCGATGTTTTTGATATTGAAATTGCCCAAAATGATCCAGATAAATTCATCGAAGCCGTCGCTTCTCTTGAGCCAACATTTGGTGGTATCAACTTAGAAGACATCAAAGCACCAGAATGCTTCAAAATCGAACGTGAATTGCGTAAACGCATGAACATTCCTGTATTCCATGACGATCAACATGGTACTTCAATCATTGTTGCCGCTGCCATGCTCAATGCGTTGATTATCACTGACAAAAAAATTGAAGATATCAAAGTCGTCTGTTCAGGTGCTGGCGCAGCAGCAATCTCTTGCTTAGACATTATTTGTGCACTTGGTGTCAATAAAAACAATATCATTGTGTCAGATTCACGCGGTATCATTAGCACCAGCCGTGAAAACCTTGACGAAACAAAGCAACGCTACGCTCGTGACACGACCGCGACTACTATCGATGAAGTGATGGATGATGTCGATATGTTCCTTGGGCTATCTATGCCAGGAACTTTATCAGAAGATATGGTTCGTCGTATGGCAAAAGACCCTATTGTATTTGCCCTTGCCAACCCCACACCAGAAATTATGCCAGAGTTGGCACATGCTGTACGTCCAGACGTCATTATGGCGACCGGTCGCTCGGATTATCCAAACCAAGTTAATAATGCCTTATGTTTCCCTTATATCTTCCGCGGTGCATTAGACGTCGGTGCTACGACTGTCAATGAAGAGATGAAAGTTGCCTGTGTACGTGCGATTGCTGCCATGGCGCACGTTGAAGCGACACCGACCACCAATGTTAGAAACATCGAATCGATGAAAAGTTTTGGTCGTGACTACTTAATCCCAGGCCCATTAGAGCCAAACTTAATCATTGAAATCGCTTCTGCGGTTGCCAAAGCGGCGATGGATTCCGGCGTTGCCACGCTTCCTATCACAGATCTTGCAGCTTATCGTCAACGTCTATCTGAGTTTGTCTATAACTCAGCCTTTGTCATGAAGCCTATTTTTGCTCGTGCCAAAGCCGCACCAAAACGCATTGTTTATTGTGAAGGCGAAGACAATAACATCTTACTTGCGGTTCAGGTCGTCGTCGACGAAGAACTGGCGCAACCTATCTTGGTTGGTCGTCCTTCAGTTATCGAAGCCAATATCGAAAAACTGGGCTTGCGTCTAAAAGATGGCGTGAACATCACTATCGTCAATCAAGATGACGACCCACGCTATAAAGAGTACTGGCAGGGTTATTATGAGAAGAACAAGCGTAAAGGCGTTAGTATTGAACTTGCCCGCCGTGATGTTCGTCGCAAGACCACATTAATCGGCTCACTATTGGTCGAAAATGGCGATGCCGATGGTATGATCTGTGGTACGTTTAGCCATTATCAACTGCATTTAGACTACGTACAAAGCGTCATTGGCAAAAAAGAAGGCGTCAAAGATTTTTATGCGATGAATGCCGTACTTATGCAAGATCGCAATATTTTTATCGCTGACACCTATATCCATGAAGATCCAACGGCTGAACAACTGGCTGAAATGACCGTTCTGGGCGTTAATCAATTACGCCGCTTTGGGATCACGCCACGTGTTGCGCTCGTATCACATTCTAACTTTGGTACCTCAAACCGTGCCAGCGCGGTCAAAATGCGTAAAGTGTATCAATTACTAACCGATATGAATGTTGATTTTGATTTTGAAGGCGAGATGCAAGGTGATGCTGCTCTGAACGAAGCGATTCGTCTAGAAGATATGCCATCAAGCCCATTAAAAGGTGCCGCAAACTTGCTTATCTTGCCAACGCTTGATTCAGCAAACATCGCCTTTAACCTGCTCAAAACAGCAACTGGTAGCGCCTCTATTGGTCCTATTTTGCTCGGTGCGAATAAACCAGTCCATATCCTAACGCCATCAGTTACCGCTCGTCGTGTGGTCAACATGACTGCGCTTGCCGTGACGGAAGCTCAAGATCTAGAGAATGAAGCTCAGGATTTAAAGGACGAAGCTCAATGATAGTATGAGTGCACTATTGAGACTGTCGCTATAATTTATTTATCGCGACGGTCTGCTATACTAAAACCAGTCAACGCTTTTAATAAAGCATTGACTGGTTTTTTTTGCTCAGTACCACTTCTATTCATGCTATGAATGCCAATTGGGTCAATACCTAGGGAATATTATGCAAGTTTATCTCGTCGGCGGCGCAGTACGTGATCGACTGTTAGGTCGTCCTATCAAAGACAAAGACTTCGTCGTCGTTGGGGCGACAGTAGCTGAGATGATAGCTGCTGGGTTTCAACAAGTCGGCGCAGATTTTCCTGTGTTTTTGCACCCTACCAGTCATGAAGAGTATGCGCTAGCTCGTACCGAACGTAAGCAAGGTCAAGGCTATCAAGGCTTTAATGTTCATGCCAGTCCTGATATCAGCTTAAAAGACGATCTACAACGTCGCGACTTGACCGTCAATGCCATGGCAATCGAAGTTACTAGCCTCACTGACGCCACCCCTATCAGTGGCGAAGTGGTCGATTACTATGGTGGACTGGATGATATAAAAAGCAAAACCCTACGTCATGTCTCTAGTGCTTTTAGCGAAGACCCATTGCGTGTTCTGCGAGTCGCGCGCTTTTATGGACGGTATTATGACTTGGGCTTTATCATCGCTGGCGAAACACTGGAATTGATGCGTCAGTTGGTCAGCTCGGGCGAACTAACACATTTAAGTAGCGAGCGCATTTGGCAAGAATCGAGCCGTGCAATGATGCAGGTCTCTCCTCAGGTATACTGGCAGCAACTGTTCGAAATCGATGCTTTAACAGAATACTTTGCGCCCTTACATCAGACGTGGAGCATTAACGGTCACATAAGAGAGACGGTACAGACCGCACTATATTTCGCGGGTCAAATGCAATTGAACTTATCACAACGCTGGGCGTTATTACTGTCGAGCCTTAATCCGGCGTTATTCGGTTTAGTACCCAGTGAAACGATGTCTGCCACAAAAGCCATTACTGAAATAGGCAACACCGCCAAAATACCAAAAGCCCAAACTCAGTTTGCGACTTTATTCGTGCAACAAGGCGAAAAATTAAAGCGTATAAACGAGTTGAGCCCGAGCGAAAAAATAGACCTTATTCAAGCCTGTAGTGCTCATAAAGAGCCTGATAAGCTCTCGCAACTGCTAGTAACCAGTCACGTGTTACAGCTCGCCTCTCAGCACCGTGAGATGATGTTAGCTCTAGGCAGCTTCCATGCTATTGGCGTCAAAGATATCGAATCAGACCTCAAAGGTCCAGCGATTGGTGCTGCATTGCGACAAGCCAGAATTGAACACTTACAAGCGCACGATATGTCATCAATACCCTCTGAAAAGATGGCTTAGAAATCACTCTTCAATGTCTATTAAAACCTAACTATGAATCAAAAACTTAAGATATCTTTAGCAGAAAATACTGTTGCACCAGTGATGCTGGTGACTGGCAGCGCCAAGCGTATTGGTGCCGCTATTATTCGTGCCGCACACTATCAGGGCTATCGGGTGATTATCCATTGTCATCATAGTAAGAATGCAGCAAATACCCTAGCCAATGAGCTAAATGAAAATCGAGCCGATAGTGCCGTGGTAATCGTCGCTGATTTGGCAATCATTAATGACAGCTCGGCTCTTAGCCAGTTCATCCAAAATATCATAGGAAGTTTTGGTCAGCTCGATGTGCTGGTACATAATGCGTCACGGTTTTATCCGAGTCCGCTTGGTAGTATCGAAAACGCGCAATGGGACGAATTGTTTTTGACTAATGCAAAAGCGCCCTTACTATTAAGCCAAGCGTTATATCCCTATCTTAAAGCACGGCAAGGTTGCATCATTAGCCTACTCGATATCCATGCACACAATAAGCCATTCAGCACTTATACCATCTATAACATGGCGAAAGCCGCTCACCGAATGATGGTACAATCTCTCGCACTCGATATGGCACCTGATGTACGTGTCAATGGCGTTGCCCCTGGAGTCAATATTTTGCCTGAGACTGATAGCGATCAAGCGCTTGATGATGAGCAACAACAAAGCATCGTTAGCTCCATTCCCATGCAAAGAATAGGAATGCCTGATGAAATTGCACATTGCGTGCTATATTTGGCTAAAGCAAGTTATGTAACCGGCGAGATAGTCGCGGTAGATGGTGGACGTAGTTTGACGCTGGCCGGTGGCAGTTATTAACAAGCCGTCAAATACTCTACGCGATTTGCTAACTTTTACTTGAAAAATAAAAAAAATCAGGTATCATTGTGCGTCTACCGTTAGGGCCCATAGCTCAGTTGGTTAGAGCAGAGGACTCATAATCCTTTGGTCGTAGGTTCAAGTCCTACTGGGCCCACCAAATTTAAACCCTTACAGTCATTGTGAACTGACCCCCGAAACTTGGACGGTTTAATTAAAGATAGTACTGAGCTCTGTATTGTACAGGGCTCAGTCCTTTTAGTTTAAGCTGAATTCTCTCATGATTATAATAATGCATATACTCATGAATCTGTTTCTCTAAATCTTCAATGGTTTTCGGCTTCTTAATATAAATCGTCTCACACTTTAAAGACCCAAAGAAGCTTTCCATCAATGCATTATCTAAACAGTTCCCTTTTCGGCTCATACTTTGCTTAATGTTATTCTCTTTAAGCGTATTCGCAAACGCTTTCATCTGATAATGCCATCCTTGATCTGAATGCAGCGTGAGCTGCTCGGTGCGCTTTGTTGGTATGCCCTTAAGCGCACGATCAAGCATCTGTTTGACCAAGTCATATACCGGTCGTTTTGATAGCTGGTAGCTGACAATCTCATTATTAAAGCAGTCAAGTATCGGTGACAGGTACAGCTTGTCATCGCCGACTTTAAATTCAGTAATGTCTGTCAGCCATCTGCGATTGGGCGCACCCGCCCGAAACTTGCGCTTGACTCTATTCTTAGCAATGACGCCGCACGCTCCTTTATAGGATCGGTACCTTTGTCGTCTGATTCTCGCTGTCAGCTTAAGCTGTCCCATCAGCCGTGCAATCAGTTTGTGGTTATGAATGAGACCCTCATTCTTAAGGGTTTGGGTGATTCGACGGTAGCCATACCGACCTTTATGCTGATGATAGATGTCACTAATACGCTGTTTAAGATCGGCGTATTTATCTTGACTACTAAGACTCGCCCTACGGTAGTAGAAACTACTCCGCGCAAGCTTTGCTATGCTGAGTAAGTCAGATAACGTGTGCTTTAGTCTCAATCCTTCGATGAGCCTTGCTTTGTCGCGGCTTGTTCCCTTTCCCGAAGCAAGGCATCGAGCTTTTTTAGATAGGCATTCTCCGCTCGTAGATATGCGTTTTCACGTTTGAGCTCTGCTAGTGTCTTTTCATTATCGGGTTTGTCTGTGATAGGAGAGGTCATGGGATGACTACCTTTATATTTGGATGTGAGTCCAGACATACCATGGAGCCTGTAAGCTTTATGCCAGTGGCTAATAAGCGCAGGTGAGCTGATATTAAACCTAAGGGCAGTTTCAGATTGGCTTAATCCTTCTGCTAACATCACAGCGATCACTTTATACTTAAAGTCGCTACTGTATTTAGTTTTATTAGTCTTAGGTTTGATGGCGTCTATACCACTATGCTGATACTGCTGAACCCACTTAGATACCATTTTGTTATCAAGTCCAAACTTCTCACCTGTCGCACCGCTACTATGTCCTTGACGGTAGTATGCTATGACTTTGATCTTAAAGTCTATGTCGTATTTCATAAAATAACCCCCAGAAGTTGTGTCCAACTTATGGGGGTCAGTTCATTAGGCTTGAAGGGTTTTTTTGTTGTCTAAGTTTTCGGAAAATCCCTACATGCTATTACTTGCATAGCATGTAGGGATTAGGTATGAATTTTAACTTTCTCAGGTGATGTTGTTAATATCAGGGTTTACCATTATTCAAACAAATTAATATGGCTTAACTTTATAGATTTTACTTCATCCAGCTTGAAGCAACAGATAAGCGCTCACCACACTCAGCGACGATACGTTCAATGAGCTCGGCACAAGTAGGGATATCGTCGATAAGACCGACAACTTGACCTGCGGTGATAACCCCGTTATCCACCTCTCCTGAATTCAGTGCGGCTTGACCACGCGCACCAGCGACTAGCGGACGTATCTCAGCAAATTCAACGCCGCCTTCTTGATACTCCATTGAGACAACTTCATCTGAAATAGCGTTTTTGAGGACGCGGACCGTGTTATTTAGGCTTCTAAAAATAAGGCGAGTATCACGCTCTGAGGCGTTGACTAACGCTTGCTTAATATTATCATGCATGGGCGCCTCGACAGTGGCACAAAAGCGCGTGCCCATGTTGATGCCTTCTGCACCCAATACTAAAGCGGCGGCCCGATACCGCCAGAGGCGATGACAGGGATTGATAGCTGTTTGACGGCAGCTGGGATGAGCACCAAGCCACCGATATCTTCCTCTCCTGAGTGACCAGCACACTCGAACCCATCAATAGATATTATATCGACACCGTGGCGCTCAGCAGATAAAGCATGACGAACCGACACACATTTATGGATAGTAATTAAGTTGGCCGCTTTGGGTTTTGCCATAAAGTCTCTGGGATTATTGCCAGCGATTTCTAAAATCTTGACCCCACTTTCGATAATGGCGTCCATATACTCATCGTAAGGCGGCGGATTGATAGTAGGATAAATGGTTAAATTAACGCCAAAGGGCTTATCCGTCATCTCACGGCAACGGGCAATCTCTTTGGTCAGCGCTTCAGGCGTCGGCATCGTGAGGGCGGTAACCATGCCTAAACCGCCAGCATTTGATACAGCGAGCGGCCGCCATGTCCGCAGTGCCCACCCACATCATGCCGCCTTGGATAATAGGGTATTTAATATTGAGCATTTCGGTGATTCTGGTTTTCATAACAAGTCCATTTAGAGTTTATAAATATATATTGATACTAGGGAAACTAGCGCTTCACTTTAATTAATCGATCAAACCGCGCTCAATGAGATGATTTTCATACTGTTCACGCATATCCTTTTTGAGCATTTTTCCAGTGCCATTCAGCGGAACAGTGTCTACAAAGACTACGGCGTCCGGAAGCTGCCATTTTGCAAGCTTTCCCTCATAATGAGCGATTAAGGCCTCCTCTGTTAACTCCTCGCCAACTGCTAATTGAGCAATAATTATTGGACGCTCATCCCATTTTGGATGCTTAGCGCCGATGACCGCTGCCATAGCCACCGCCGGATGCGACATAGCAATATCCTCTAGCTCTACTGAGGATATCCACTCACCACCTGATTTTATTAAGTCTTTCGCACGGTCGCGAATGCTTAGATAACCGTCCTCATTGATGGTTGCAATGTCACCCGTATCAAACCAACCGTCAGCCTCAAGTGCCGACTCTGCACTATTGAAATAACTATCGACAATCCAATATCCTCGAATTTGTAGATTGCCTGAGGTTTTACCATCATTAGGCAGTAGCTTATTGTTCTGATCCTTATCAACAAGACGAATCTCCACTCCAAATGGCGGACGACCCTGCGACAGACGCGTCTTTAGCTTATCGTCTGCTGATAACTCGCTATGTTTGGCTTTGAGCTGATTGGCGGTCCCTAGTGGACTGGTCTCCGTCATACCCCACGCATGTAAGGTCTCGCAATCAAACTCATCACGAAAAGCTTTAATCATGGACGATGGACAAGCTGAACCACCAACGACGTTACGTTTAAGGCTAGGCAGCTTAGTCCCCGTCTCTTTGGCCGCTGCTAGTAAGGTTTGCCAAATAGTCGGTACGCCAACCGCCACATTGACCTTATACTCATCGATCATATTGGCCAAACTGTGTCCATCTAAATTTGGCCCTGGTAGCACCACTGAGGTCCCAATCATCGCCGCCGCATAAGGCAAACCCCATGCATTGGCATGAAACATCGGTACTACAGGCAACACGATATCTTGTGACGATAAATTCATTGAATCAGGTAAGCTGGCCGCGAAGCTATGTAGCACCGTACTACGATTGGTATATAACACGCCTTTAGGATTGCCCGTGGTACCTGAGGTGTAGCATAGCGAGCTTGGTGCATTTTCATCAAGCTCAGGCCATTTATAGTCATCTGACTCTTCATCTATCAGCTCATCATAGAATAGAACATTAGGGAGTTGCGCTCTGACCTCTTCGTCAGCCGCGGTCATACAAATGAAATGCTTAACCGTGTGCAGATGGTCTTTAACCCCTAATACCAGCGGTAAAAACGTCTTTTCGAAAAACAGCACTTGATCCTCAGCATCATTAACAACATAGATAATTTGCTGCGGAAATAAACGTGGATTGATGGTATGACATACCATGCCGGAGCCGGACACCCCATACCATATCTCAAGATGACGACGGTTATTCCATGCGATGGTCGCTAAGCGATCGCCCTGCTCTATGCCCAGCTTGGCTAAAGCGTTTGCGAGGCGCTTACTGTTATTATGTATCGTTTTCCAATCAGTATGAGTCGTACTACCATCAGTCTCACGCGAATAAATCGGTGTATCACCATGGTAATCGGCAGCGTGTTCAATCAAATGGCTAATCAACAATGGCCGTTGCATCATGTGTCCGAGCATACTTTTCATACTTTCTTCCTTGAAAGTTCGTTCTGAATAATAAATATAAAATAGAGGTATAAAAGGGGTATAAAGTACTGATATCAAAAAACCGCTTTTACATAAAACGTGAGGCCAGTTCCTTCATAATCTCATTGGTACCGCCATAGATTTTTTGTACTCGGGCATCGGCATAGAGTCGTGCAATTGGATATTCCATCATGTAGCCATAACCACCAAATAGTTGTACGCATTCATCCATGACGATGCATTGCTTTTCGGTCACCCAATACTTAATTAAAGCCGCATGTTGAACCGTTAGCTCTTTTTCCAGTAATGATTCAATAGCAGCATCGCATAGGGCACTTGAAGCGATATAATGACTGTTACACTCTGCTAACTTAAAGCGGGTATTTTGAAAGCTCCATACTGGCTTACCAAAAGCGGTGCGCTCTTTGGTGTAATCAATGGTGAGATCCAGTGCCAATTTCATGGCACCAACCCCCGCCAAGGCGACGATGAGACGCTCTTGCGGCAGCTCTTGCATCAGCTGCATAAACCCCATACCTTCAACCGTACCCAAGAGGTTCTTTTGTGGCACTCGCATATTACTAAAAAACAGCTCCGAGGTATCTTGAGACGCCATACCGAGCTTTTTTAGCTTCTTGCCACGCTCAAACCCGGGCGCATTGTCCGTCTCTACTACAATCAGCGAAACGCCTTTCGCCCCTTGCTCTCTATCCGTTTTGCAAGCCACGATTATTAAATTGCCCAATTGACCATTAGTAATAAAGGTTTTAGAGCCATTGATAATATAATCATCACCGTCTTTGACTGCGAAGGTTTTGATATTCTGTAAGTCAGAGCCTGTACCCGGCTCAGTCATCGCGATTGCACCAATCAGCTCACCGGTCGCCATCTTGGGTAGCCATTTCTGCTTTTGCTCTTCGGTACCATGATGCAAAATATAAGGGGCGACAATTCCTGAATGCAAAAAGCCGCCAAAACCTGCTTGATTGGCTTCTGACTGTGCATAAATCAGCGCCGCTTCATGACGAAAATCACCGCCTGCGCCGCCATATTCCTCTGGCATCGAGGCGCATAAAAAGCCCATCTCGCCAGCTTCTAGCCAAGCTGCGCGGTCAAGCATGCCGTTCTCACGCCATTTTTCATCATGCACTTCCCAACCTTTAAACACTTTTAGCGCACTCTCATGCAGCATCTCGATTTCTTCGTCCATCCACTTCGGTTTAAAACAGGCGATAGTCATAAAGTCTTCCTTGATATGGTATTAGTTTTAATGGATGTTAAACTTCTTACACGGATAATATAATAAAAAATTATAAAATAGTAATTAATATTACCTTTTATAAAGTTATAAAAATACATATTAATACTAGCCTAGTTGCTTTTATCTTATAAAATAAATCTTACATTTGCAACAGAGTTCATTATAATGGTAATTATAATTATCCTAAATATTAACTGCTGGTTTTAAAAATTGATAAGCTAGAATTATCAAGGAGATACTAAATATGAAAACCACTCGCTCAAAAGCGCAAGCAAGTAGCAAAACTGACATTGATAAAAAAAGCGCCAAAAATAAACGTGGCAAACATAAAAGCAACTCTGCTAATTTGATTGCTCAAACGGAGTCTTTAGCCTTAGCGCCATTGTCCGATATGCGCCCTGCTACTTTAGATAAAATAGAGAAAGCCGTACGCCAGCTTTTTGCTAGTAGTGATGCTAGCGATATTACGATGATACAAATTGCTAAGGCTGCAAACGTCTCGTTGCAAACACTCTATAAGTATTTTGGCGATAAACAAACGGTACTTTATACTATTATGGATATAGTGCTTGGTAGGCTAGCGACAAGGATGATGGATCATTTGCAAGGTATTGATAGCGTAGAAGATCGTCTGCGTAAGACGTTATGGGTGTGCTTAGATTTTGTCGACACTCATCCTGACGCCGTGATGGTGTTATCGAAGGTATCGATAGCGCGTTTTCATAACATCGCTATTTACAATAATAAAGAGCTTATCAATGCTTTTTTGAGCGTGCTTGAGGATGGTCAAAAGCGAGGGGTACTGGTGGAGACGGTTCCACTGCATATCTTATTTGACGTGTTTATGGGGTTTATCAGCCGTCTCGGTATTATGAAAACGATTCGTCAAGCAGATGCCCCGCTCAATGCAAATTTTGATGCCTTATTTGATATATTATGGCGTTCGATGTCAAAACCTGAGGCAATGCAAAACTCGTCTTAGTAGCGCTAGAAGAAGAGAGACACCACTTTAATAAAACCCTCTTATCAGCCGTCCTGAATTAGTTGACTACCACAATAATGAAAAAAGCCAAATGCTACTTTTAACGGTAACGTTTGGCCTTATTATATGTATAGTCAAAATATCCTAAAAACGCGACGGTATTGCTGATATCAATTTTTTGTCGCCTCTGTCTGCGCAGGCACAGCAAGCAAGAAAAATAGATATCAGCAGTGTGTGATGGTTCGATATTATTTTTCACTGACTATATTTTATTATGAGTGCTTTTTAGCAGCTACTTTTTGACTACTAAAAAGAAGTACGACGATAGTTGCGGTATTTTGGTAACCAAAAATTGGCTTGTAATTGACGTTCTAAATTCTCTGCCGTGACAGGTAGCGCCAATTTATCTTCAATTGCTTGTCGTGCAACTGCGTAGGCTATTTTTTCACTGATCTCTCTAATGACTCTAATTGGCGGTAATATTGCACCTGGTGCTTTTTCATATTCCATAGATATATCTGCCAGTGCTTGGCTTGCGGCCATTAACATATTATCGCTGATACCCGTCGCACGTGAGGCTAACACTCCTAGGCCAATACCAGGGAAAATATAGCTGTTATTACACTGCGACACTTCGAAAGTCTGACCTTCAAAAGTGGTGTGAGGAAAAGGGCTTCCGGTTGCAATAATTGCGCGACCTTTGCTCCAATTGGTCACTTCTTGCGGCGTTGCTTCGACACGAGACGTTGGGTTTGAAAGCGGTAAGACAATGGGATGTTCAGTATTAGCACATAACGTTTCGATCACCTCTTGGGTAAACAGACCTTTTTGGCCACTGACGCCAAATAATACCGTTATTTTTGCTTGTTTCACCACTTGGGCTAAACCAAGCTTCTTA
This sequence comes from Psychrobacter sp. 78a-MNA-CIBAN-0178, assembly GCF_040309625.1. Classification (NCBI taxonomy): domain Bacteria; kingdom Pseudomonadati; phylum Pseudomonadota; class Gammaproteobacteria; order Moraxellales; family Moraxellaceae; genus Psychrobacter; species Psychrobacter sp. 78a-MNA-CIBAN-0178. Next base: position 103,935 of record NZ_JBEOOZ010000002.1, on the reverse strand, counting down.
CTTTTATCCCAATTTGCAATGGCCGATTCTTTTTGTACCAACGGTTCTTGGAATTTTTGTAGCTCTGTCATGCTATCAGTAAGTAGGCCATAACGATCCACCATAAATACTTGGCTACGCGCCTGCGCCTCCGTTAACCCTTCACGCTGCATTTGGCGAATGATATGCTCGGCGATACCGCAACCTGCAGATCCTGCACCCAAAAACGCTATTTTTTGTTCGCTAAGCTTTTGACCCTTATTTAAACACGCTGCAATCAAGGTGCCGACTGAAACAGCAGCAGTACCCTGAATATCATCATTGAAGCAGCATAATTGGTCACGATATCTATTCAATAATGGCGTCGCGTTCTCTTGGGCAAAATCTTCAAATTGCAATAATGCCTCTGGCCAGCGACGTTTGACCGCTTGAATAAACAAGTCTACAAACTCATTATAGTCATCACCAGAGATGCGTGGATTTCTCCAGCCCATGTACATAGGGTCGTCAATTAGCTGTTGATTATTGGTGCCGACGTCTAACAAAATCGGTAAGCAGTAAGCTGGGCTAATACCACCACAAGCCGTATATAACGCTAACTTACCAATGGGGATTCCCATGCCGCCAATACCTTGGTCGCCTAGGCCTAATATACGCTCACCATCGGTGACAACGATCACTTTTACGTTTTGTTTGGTGGCATTTTGCAGCATGTCATCGATTTTATGGCGCTCAGGATAAGAGATAAACAAACCACGTTTGCGGCGATAAATTTGCGAGAATTTTTCACATGCTTGACCAACCGTTGGGGTATATATGAGCGGCATGACCTCTTCAATATGCTGTTCAATTAGATGATGAAATAAGGTTTCATTAGTGTCTTGTATATTACGCAGATAAATATGCTTATCCATATCACTAGTGAATGAGCGCAGTTGATGATAAGCGCGCAGAGATTGCTCTTCAATCGTCTCAATGTTATGAGGTAGCAAACCTGTCAGATTAAAGCTATCACGCTCTTCTGATGAAAAAGCGCTGCCTTTATTTAGTAAAGGGGTTTCTAATAATGCAGGACCTGCAAAGGGAATATATAGTGGACGTTTGGTTTGCATAATAAAGTCTTCTTATTAATTATTAAAGGCGTATGGATGAAAAATCAATGGGTCAAATATTTTACTGATTTATTAGAGCGTGTTGAAAAAATCGTAGTGGTGAACTTGGTAAAACAGCCACTCTATGATGAGTGTATCATGACCAAAAAATTGCAGAGCAATAATGCGGAATTCAAAGCAGAAGCGGTCAAAAGAAGGCATGCTTGTCGTCACAGCAACCTATTATACTGGAGTGCTGACCGTTCTTGAAGGAATCAAGCCACTTAAACGCCAATTAAAAATAGCGGAAGAGAAATGAGAGATATTAAATAAGGAAGGATTAAGCTTCAAACAATTAACCTGAATATTTAACTATAGTCGATGTACTCTAAAAAGAACATAGCGCTACTGGGATGCTGTCTTTAAATATGGGTTGCGCAGCCTATGGGAACGCAGCACGTAAGTAACATTTATACCAGTAGCGCGTTTAAATTTATATAATCGTTTTATTTTTAATGAACTATAATATCAAACTATTCACTAGCGTAAATCATCAACGACCGCCAACATAGCAACTAGCGACGCTTCACCCAGTTTAGCAGAACGCTCTGGTGACCAGCCTGTATCCTCAAAAGGTAAATTATTATTGTCTTTAAACGGCATCTCTAAAGTATTGGCAAGGCAATCAAAACGTTCCGCCACCCAGTGAGTTGCGATAGTCATATTGGCCGTACCTGGCGCATCAATGTCATAGCCAACTTCGGACTGAAAATCAGCACTGGCTATCTTTAACACCTCGGAGAATTTATCGCGTAAACGGGCAAGGCGGTCACTATAACTTGGTGTGCCTTGCGACCCTGCTAAGAAAACATAAGGTAAGGCTTCATCACCATGCACATCATAAAATAGGTCAACGCCTGTCGTCTCCATTTTATTAATGACATGAAAGACTTCAGGGCTTTTTTCTAAGCTTGGATTGGACCATTCACGGTTTAAGTTCGTCCCGACAGCATTGGTACGCAGATGTCCACGCACACTACCATCAGGGTTCATATTGGGTACAATATAGACGTTCGCTTTTTCTAATAATAATTTAGCAGTAGCGTTATCACTGTCTAAGAGGCTATATAATAGTCCCTCAACCAGCCACTCAGCCATGGTTTCGCCCGGATGCTGACGTGCCGTGATCCAAATGTTGCGTTTATTGACCTCATTATTGCCATCGCTAATGTTAACTAAGGTTAAATCGCGCTTATCCAGCGTTTCGCCTAAATGTTCTAAGGTTACCAAGGGATGCGTTTGTACAGCTGCCAATAAGTCTTGATGACGCTCATAACTGTACGGGGCAAAGTAGGCAATTTGAATGGTATCGCATTCAAGCTCTACCGTTATGGTCAACTTGCCATCTGTATAAGAGGTTGGCAAACGGAACCAATACTCTCGATCATAGGAGGCAACCGCTTGGTAATTCTCCCAGCCTGCAAGGTAGGATGCCTGCCCTGCATTCACAATATTCAGCACATACTGCTCGCCCACTTCGCCTGATAAACGAAAGTTAAACCACTGAAAAAACTCTTCGCCAACGTCAGGACGAATCGCCAACTGAATATTGTTTTTATTGTCCAAGTTAATAACGTCAATATTACCCGCATCGAAATTTGCCGTGATATGCATAACTTTTCCTTCCTTCATTATTATCATCGTTTTTGAGACTGCTTACCTTTAAGCTGAAACAATAACAGTCTGGTTAACTCATCTGACTCTGTGTCTTTATGAGCTTAAATATAACATTTTTTCTTTAGATGTCGCCTCTTCTTTGCTGCCTCAGCGTGCTTTTTCAAGCATCACTGCCAAACATCGCTCTCAAACGTTATCCGCAAAAGATTAATCATCATTATCTTCTCAACTTATCGAGGTTAAGCCCTTCTCTTTTATATGCTCAGTCTTAAATAAATTTAAAAGACAGAAATCATTTCTCAGCCTCAAAATATAAGAAAGCCTGTCACGCTGGATACTTTATAGCGTGACAGGCTTAACAAAGGCATGTGCTCAATCTAAGTGATAATAACTAATTTACTGTAAATAACCATCTTCAGACATTAATTCAGGGGGAAGCTCCGTCTCTCCCAATGCTTCGAGCAGATTGATTTCGATGGTGCGGGATATAGCAGTGAGGGGCAAGTGATTGGCAGCAACGCCAAAAGGATCGGTAATTTCTTCATTGAGCGCATCTAAACCAAAAAAAGTATAGGCAATGACACCGCAAACCAAAGGAGTGACCCAGCCCAAAGATGTTGCCAAGCCAAAAGGCAGCATAAAGCAATATAGATAGGTGGTACGATGCACGAGTAAGGTATAGGCAAATGGCAAAGGCGTATTATGAATGCGCTCGCAAGCTGCCAATACTATCGTCATCGAGGTCACACGCTCATCCATGTTCTGTATCATAAGATCTGATGATAGCTGCTGGCGTCGACTATATCCGAGCTTTTTACCCATTAGGCGCAGTAGATACTCGGGTAGATTGCCTGCTTGGCGCATACTAATGTGATGCTCCGGCTCTACAAATCGCTCGACATCCTCCCATGGAGACGTCTTGCGAAGCCTGTGCCGCAGTGCGTGCGTAAAAGCAATCGTCAGATGAATCATAGACTGCTGTGTGTGGCGTCCAGTCTCAGTTTCATCATCTATAAAAGAGAGGACTTGGCGGGTAAAGCTACGAGCATCATAGACCAGTTGCCCCCATAAACACCGACCTTCCCACCAGCGTTGGTAGCTTGCATTGTTACGAAAGCCTAAAAACAACGATAAGGCGATACCAAGCAAGGTAAATGGCGCAGCACCATAAGAGGAAAAAGAGCTTGGAAACCAATGCTGAACCGCTGAAATGATGGCACTTAGTAGGGTAATCAGCAAAACTTGGGGGTAAATATGGGGTATGACAGAGCCGCGCAAAGTAAAAAGTATTCTGAATGCATTCGGTTTTTGCCAAACGATCATGAGAGCTTCCTATTAATATAATATTGGTACGCGCGGTATCAAATACATGATTTGATCGATGATGCGATTAGCCCATTTACACAGGCACTAGCGGCTGGGGTAATAATGACTGGCGATTTTAGCATTAAATCTTTTACCGCTGTTGAGGCAGTTGTGTAATAAGTAGAATACAGTTATTAAAAAATGGAATATTTAGGGCGTACGCCATAAAATTACCCCCATCAGTTGCATCCAACTGATGGGGGTAGGCTTAAATTCTTATATCAAATCTTTAGATCAAATCCTTTTTAGATAACGTAAAGGATTTGTAGGGCATGTCATCGTACCCTTCTTTAATAATCTACAGTGTAGCTCAAGCCGTAAGTTGTGCCCGAGGCAGGTAGACGATTCAAGTCGCCATAGGTTGTTTGATGATAGACCGTTAGATAATCCTTATTGAGTAAGTTATAAACCCCATAGTCTACTCGGCCTACTGGCATTTTTACTTGTCCCAAAACGTCTAGTGTCATATAACCTGTCACTGGCAATGCGCTAGAATCAGGGTCTTTCTGTTGATCCTTAAAGGCTTTATCATCACCGCCAATTGCTAACGCTTGTAGACGTACATTACTGCCTTCATCAAAGTTGTATTGCGCAAATGCGGTGCCTTTAAGTGGCGTCAAGCGCACGGCATCGAGCTCCAACCAATCGCCATCTTTGTCGTACTGACCACGGGTATAGGCGACACTGCCACCCACTTGCCATTGCTCATTAATATCGTGACTGAATGAGCCTTCTACGCCGTAGACACGCTCATCGGTATCGACCACTTCTACCGTATAGTCATTGGTAAAGCGTACCGTTTTGTCTGATTCGTTATAAAAACCGCTCAAGCGTGCCGCTGTATCACCGTGTTTTCCTTGCCAACCAAACTCATAGTTATTGGTTGCAATCGGTTGAACATTGTCTGAATTAACCACGAAACCGGCACGCACATCACGCAGTGCTCGCTGTATATCTGCAGTATCAAGACCTTGTGAAAAATTGGCAAACAATTGATCTTTCGGTGTTATCTGATAGCTGGTACCAAGATTGAAAAGTACTTTGTCATGGTCGGTGTTGCCTTTTTCTACGTCGCCTGCTTGATAGTCAATGCCATAAGCTGCACTTGTCCCGCTAATAGCAGAACTATTAAAATACTCTTCAAGCAGCTGCTCATAGATGGGCGTAAAGGTATCAGTCTCAGATTTTAGCTTTTGATAACGTACGCCAGCACTAGTATGCCACTTGTCGGTCAAGTCAACATCTGCATTGACAAAAGCACCCAATTTATCGATGGTAGTATCTGGCCCACCATTGTAAGTAAGCCCATTGGTTTGGGCGGTCAAGCCATTACTAGCAAGAAATATATTTAAGTCTTGACCATAGTAGGTCTGCTCACTGTTTTCGCGTTCGACATCCACACCATAACTAAACAGTGTGTTTTTGCCTGCGATTTCGGTTTCAGTTTGCATGGCTGCACGTAGACCCATCACTTCGATATCAGCTTCTGACTGGGTCACAAATACTGCGGCACTGGTAAGCTTGTTCACTGTGTTTTCGTTAGTCAAACCATTGGCCTGCCATACTTCAGCTGCTTGGGTTGCTGCACTCTTGGCAGAAGGATAAAAACGGCCTTTTTCATCTCTATAGTAGCCCGTTACACTTAAGCTAGAACCTGAACCCGCAAAATCATCATCACTATAATTTAAATTCACGGAGCTTTTTTCGGTATAAGGCTGGTTTTCTACGTTGGCGCCATCAATGGCTACTAAAGATGGGCTGGCACCATATAACACGGCTAAACCATCACCGTAGTCTGGGCCGTAGTCAGTATCTTGCTTATCTTTATAATAAGTCACTGCGAGATCAAGACGTTGGGTGTCCGTTAGCTCTATACCTAAGCTACCATTCACACTTAGTGATTCGGTATCTTGTTGATCCGTTTGGTTGACATCTGGGCTAACTCGATCGCCCTTGCTATCGAACTTTCCACCTTTGGTCTCATAATCAACATCTAAGCGTCCATAAGCCCGCTCGCCGCCATATCCTAAGGTTTGCCCTACATTATAGCCAAATGAATCTGAGTCAAAGTCGCGGCTACTACTAACGCCCACTCTGGTTTGTCTAATAGGGCCATAACCCACCAGAGATTTAGTCACAAGGTTAATCAGGCCACCTGACGCGCCAGCACCATAGATACTAGTGGCACCCGAAAGCACCTCTACCCGCTCAAGCTGTGACGTATCAATACTGTTAAGCTCACGTGAAAGACTGCGTGAACCGCTTAATGGCACACCATTTAGCAAAAACTGTACTGGACGGCCATGCATGGTGGTGCCGTAGTTACTGGTCGAACCACTACTGGTACCCAAGCTCGGAATCAGCTGTGCCAAGATGTCACCAGTGGTACGGTTGCCCGTCGCCTGCATCTGAATCTCGCTTTCAGTAATTACTTGCGTGACGGCTGGCATCTCACTAATCTTCTGAGCCAGCGCCGTACCCGTTCTGGCTTTAGCAGTGACATTGATAGTGTCTAAAGTCACATTGGGAGTCTCATCAGACACAGTACTTGAAGCCAGTTCCGCTGAGGTCTGTGCATCTAATACGGCATCCGCTTCATTGACATTGTTTTGTGCATATAATTGCTGACTAATACAAAGGGTGAGAACAGATAGAGCAACTTGATGATGGCGTTTCATATTCACTTCACTTAGTTGGAGGGTCAAATAGTGGTAAAAGTTATATTTAGCTAATAATACTGTGTGTACTAAGTTTGTGAATGATATTGTAAATGATAATCATTTTTATTTCTACAATTATTTACAGTATTGTGAATGCCATCCTTGGCTAAAAGAGCTTGCTTAAGCGTTGTTTAAGTAATGACTACTTAAAGAGTTGATCTAACTGATTATGACGATAAGCATCAAAAAATAGCTGAAACTTTATCTCATCTGCTTTGTGCTTGTTTTGGCAATCTAATAATAACTTCTGCGCCACGTCAATAGGCAAGATAAACACGCCATCATTATCCATAATGACGATGTCTCCCGAACGAATCGTCGTAATCTGCTCACCAAAGCGATAGCAAATATCGGACGCTAGCGTGCCTGGTGCTTGGTTGCTCTTGAAAGTGGTTATGGAACTGATACCTTGTGCAAACACAGGAAAGCCCAGCTGCTTAATTTGTACCGAGTCAGTTGCCTGCCCAATGACAATGACGGCTGATAGCTTCTCATAGATAGCCGCGCAAGTTCGCAGTGCTCCCCAACATGCTTTAATGCCTAATACTTGAGCATCAATACATAGCACATCATTTGGCGCTGCTTGAATCAATGCCTGATTGATCACATCCGTGTTGTCAGAGGTTAGCTGTACCGTTAACACTCGGCCGACTATGGTAGCCGTACAAGGATTCAGCGCTTTGATATCTGGCAAATACCCTTCCCCAGTCAGATGACCAATAGTCGATGTACCGATTTTTTTATAAATATTTATGAGTTTATTAATATCAACTTCGCTCATTTTTTTCTCATCATAATACGTTTTAGTTGGATATTATTTTTATAGCGCTATGAGCTAGATGTTTCTATTGACGCGCATAAAGGGGTTTATCGTCCTACTTTCTCCAGCTGGCATACTGCCATGAGGGTCAGAGCCACGTGCTATCACAGGCAGTAGCAATGTCTTATGCGGGTAGTGTGAGTTGCTCAATAACTCGTCACGAATAATCTGACGTTGATCATCATCAAAATCGATAGTCATCAACGCCTCCTCAATACTTGTCATTGCTTCACGCCATAGGGCATCCTCATTAATTTCGTAGTGCTCGACCAAGGATTCGATAATGGCGCGAATATTGACCAACAACCCTAATGACTGTAGATAGAATACCAGCGCTTGCGGCGTCTCTCGGTATAGCCGATTTTTAAAATCTGGCGGGCTCAGATAGTCAGGATCTGCGATTTGGTGGCGTGCCAGCCATGGTAGATAGATACGTACTGAATCATGATCACGCAGTAACAGACTGGTAAAACGATTATCTTTTAGCACGATAACAATATTTTGCCCATGCATCTCAGGCGCAAACCCTAAGCGTAAGCAGCGCAGCATCGTCCCCAAAAACACCTCACACAGATTGCTAAAGCACTTGATAACCGCTATTTTTTTATTCTGCGGCGAGCCTTCTTGAACACTGCTTTGACTACTATTCTGAATACCTTCCTGAACAATATCGTCAAAAATATGGTGACTGACACCTTGCTGATATACCAACATACCCAAGCTTGCCATGGGTAACAGTTGAATTGTATCGTCGCATAGATCTGCTGGTAGTTGGCGTAGCATCGCGCCTAAGTGCGTGGGTTTTCCTTGATAAAAGTAAGGATTGATTGAGCTTTTATCGTGCACATGAGACGGCGACATATAGCCCCACCAAAGACGTTCATCCCATAATCGTAGCTGCGCTGATAGTGCAGGGTCTAACGTTCTTGCCTGCATCAGTATGGCTTGGTTTTTTTCGCCATTGATCAGCTTAAGTGCTGGTAGATAGCGCTTTGAGTTCAGTGCATACACCCCTATAGGCAGCTTAATGCTATTCGGCGTATCCGCGTCAATCAGCATACTACGCATGGATGAGCTGGCATAAGTGATGAGCGTATCAAACTTGAGAGTGACAACTGTGCCATTAGCAAGATCGTCGGCATACATCTCATCAATTACATGAGTTATTTGCCAAGGGTGTACGGGCATCGCAATGTGCGTATCCACAATGCCTTTTTCGTCTAGCTCTCGCATCAAACTCTGCTGCTGCATAGTATCCAAAAGATAAGTCGCTGGATTTTGTATTGTCATGTCTTGAACATGCTCTGCCACCATGACATGGCTTTTGGCAATGGCGACCCATACCAGCTTAATGGGTTGGTTAAAATCTGCCATATAACGTTGGTATTCTGTTGCCGTAAAGCCCAATTTACCTTTTGCCAATGGATGAAAAGGACGATCCATCAACGATGCCCATTGCTCCGCTGCAATCAAGGTTTGATGCCAGTGCGGATGTTGACAAACTGCCGTCGTGATATTTGCAGTTGTTGATTGTTGCTGAGCTATAAAAGAAGCCTCTAAGCTTTCTTTTAGCTTTAAAACACCGACATCAGACAACGTGGCACTATCCATCATTGATAAAAAGATATCTAACAATTGCTGTGCTGAGCTTACTGGCTCTAGCAAAGCGCTATCTTTGTGATGCTTGTTATTGAGGATGCTATTAAGATCGTTATTAAAGTTGTTATTACGACTGTCATTGACACTGTGTATGACAGGCAAACAGGATTTAGATAGTCGCCATGGTGACGTGTAAGCAGGCTCGACCAGTAGTAATAACTGTCTATTTTGGTCAACTTTCATAACCATTAACGAGTTATCTTGGTCAAAGAAGTCTTGATACTGCTGTGGTAGTGATTCTAAAAATTGACGGGTATCTTGAGTTTTAGAAGCTTCATGAATTGATAGATAATATGTCGTTGTTGTCACTTGAATAAGTTGCTCATCCACCCATTGCTCTAATAGAAAACACTCTACTAAATGACTCATCAGCGACCATTGAATGGCCTCGATATCTGGCTCAGGATTTACATCAAGATGGCTGTTTTGCGCAGAAGTTTGCACAGGAAATAATGTATGCATCATTTCACCCCCGACTTTTAAACAATGGGTTATTAATGTATTTAATCGGGAATGCTTTGTCTCCGAATAATCGGCGCTTAGCCAATGACTCAATGCGAGTTTGCTTGGCAAATATATCAAACAAGCCGAACCGTATTTGATGCTCTGGATGGGAGGTTTGATAGTCAGTCACGCAGTCAGTAACCTGTTGCCAAAACGCCACTTCAGCATAGTGATAATGCGTCTGCATAAAAATCGCAATGTCTGACAACGCCACAAAAAATAAGCAAGCAACCGTCATATCCCGAATGCCATCGGTATCTTCGGTCTCGATAAATGAGCCTCTATTTAAGGCAGCATGAGCAGGTGGCAAGCTATAGAAATCTGGACGCAAGTGTTGTTGGGTTAAGTGCTCAGGTGAATAGCGAACCCCGTCATGCAAATCTTTTAATAATATTTTTACGGGATAGCCATCTTCATGTACCAAGATGATGTTTTGCGCATGGCACTCTAATGCCACACCATAACCAAATAAGACATGTAATAAAGGGGTGACAGTGACCTTAATTAACTGCGCAATCCATGTCTCTACGCCATATTTATCAAGCCAAGGTGCTATCAGATGCGAGCCGTCAGCATTGACATAACTGACACCATTGAGCGGAAATGCTACTTGCTCTTTTGATAGATACTGGTTCACGTTTTCTCGCCAAATCGCAGCCAGCCCGCCATACATATTTGGATGCTGATAGCCGCGCGCGCGTAACGCCTCATGGTCTAAACTGACGCCAACCGTCTCACCCAAAAACGCAATGGGTAATGCTTGGGCGGTCTTGTCGTCTGCAATCAGTTGATTTAACCAAGTAGTGACAACAGCAGCGTTCATCACGGTATGCTTTGCTAGTATTCGCGTGCTTGAGGTATTAATCAGATGCATACTTAGTTTTAGGTAGGCTTTATCATTAATAGTGTCATTGTTACCATTGTCATCGCTATTACCAAGTATCGTCAGTGAGCGAATAGACTGCTGAGCGCGGTATTGATGACCCGCGCTACCCAAATAGATAATCTCTTGCGTGGCAAGTAATGGTTGTAATGCTTGAATCAAGGTGTTTTGCCATTGCCAAGGATGCGCAGGTATTAGGCAATAGTCATTAGCCGTCTCATTTGCGATTGTAAGTACTTCTGTCAGTTTGGCATTAAGTGCAGCAAATTCATCAGTACCCACATAATCTTTCACCCATTCATTTATATCGATGCCGGTGGTGGTATTGCTCACCAGTAGCTGTTTTTTGACCGCCAACCACACCACACCGATATTTTGATCAAACTCTGGGCCATAGTCATAGTTATCTTGCAAATCAAAACCAATACGAGACTTAAAACACGGATGATAAGGATGCCCTGCCGTCAAATAGCCTTCGAGTTGCTCATAAGTGAGCGTATCAATAGGCACAGGTATGCTAGAAGCCAGTATCTGAGCTTGTGTTTCATTTACTAAGGTATGACGCAGCTCTTTAATAAAGCTGTCTTTGAGTTCTGCACCCTCAATGTTGAGCAAGATATCACTGATTACATGCTCAAGAATAGCGTCTTCGGCAACACCGTTAACCACTCGCTGCACATTCAAGTCATTTAAACGAATGATGTCAAAACTATAATGAATATGACCTTGCGCGGTATAGTTGACATCATTACCTGCTTTGATAACAAAATTCAGCAGCGTTTCATTACCAGTACTTTCATGAGTGGTGTTCGCACTTTCAGATTCAAACTCAATGATATTTTCATATAGCAATGCTTGTAGCAATTGCTTAATCACTCGTTGCTCAGCGCGTGCTATAATTTTAGAATCGACAGGCGCTTGCCACGGTTTATTTGCATAAGTGATATCAGCACTATGATTGCTATTATTGTTTTTGGTAGAGTTTGCTAGATGATTGGACATAGATATAAGCTTCCTGTCTGAAAATTGAATCAAGTAAAAGTATGAATTTAGATGCGTGCAAAGCGAATGATAATTATTTACATTAATAAGTTAAAGTAAACCCCGATACGGGGTGTTTGTTTATGGGGATCGTGGTAATTTGCACGCTGAAGGAATCGTAAATATCAAAATTACAGCGATAATTACCAATACTTCTTGGATCGCGCTTGCCGTGCTTTCTCGACTGCCTGCCGCTAATAATTGAGCGCCTCGACCATCTATATAAATAGTAGCCAATGCTATGAACAATGTAGAAACGATACGGCGACTGATGTTATTAAGCGCCGCCCCTTCAGTGACCGAGTCTTTGGGTAAACTACTAAACCCAACGGTAGTGGTTGGTAGGTATGCTAGACCCACTCCGACACCGCGCACGCACATAATCAGCATCAGTAGCCAAAGCGTGGGCTGATACAAGCACCACGCCAGCATAAAGGTAGACAGCGCACTAATCACAATTCCAAAAATGCCAATGCTTCTTGCACCGCGCCTGTCTACAATCTTGCCAGCGTAATGCGTGGTGATACTGGCTACGAGGGTCGCGACCATCAAGACAACACCTGTCCATAAAGCACTCTCGCCCATCACGTCTTGTATCAACACGGGTAATAACAAGAGACACAGCATCAAACCGACTGTTTGGGTAATGCTGATAATGGTACTGTGCAAATAGGTTTGATTACTAAACAAGCGCACGTTCAGTAATGGGTGACGCTGACGACGTTCATATGCCCACCAAACCATCGCGGACAGTAAAAATCCGACAGACAACAAACCCAACGTGGCTATCTCTAATAAACCATCATTGCTTGACAGACCACTAGTAAAATCTATTTTCAGTGTACTCAGCCAAACCATCATCGCGAGCAGCCAAATTAGTAAGCTGACAAATCCGATGGTATCGAAAGGGCTTTTTTTGTCATGTGAGCGCATGTCAGGTATTAACCACCACACCATCGCCATGACCGCCATACTAAGTGGTAACGTAATGGCAAACAATGTCCACCACGCAAACTGCTCAACCAAGTAAGCCCCGACCAAAGGGCCAAACGCTAATGACATCATAATAACAATGCCCCATAGCGCCATTACTCTGCCGTGCTGCTTCTGCGGATAAATCTGATATAGAATGCCAATAGACAGCGGGATAATCAGACCGCCACTCAGCCCTTGTATGGCTCTGGCAATGATGACAAAGCCCATACTGGACGCCAACATGCCAATGACTGAGCCTAGCATAAACCCGAAAATCGCGGCTAAATAAACATACTTGAAAGGAAACTTTTTGTTTAAGTAGCCACTCAGCATCAGCCCCACACTCATGGCCAAGACATAAGCATTTAGCACCCAGCCGCCCATCACAATGTCGACATCAAACACCGACATAAAGACAGGAATTGCTGGATTGAGCGCGCTATTACTAAAGCTGACCACCGTGCCGCCGAGTAGTAGTGTCAGTAACACTCGTTGTACTTGCTTGTCGTTCAAGCCATCGCTCTCCTCAAGGGCACTATTTGAAGACAGCTGTGAAGAAGGTTGCTCTGTAGGCAATTCACCTATAGGCGCTTCATTGATAGAGGTGTTGCTCATTAAGCGGTGGCACCATAAAAGCTGAGATATCCTCTAGATTCTAAGAACTCATCACGATTGCAAAAATACAAGGAGGCGGTCTTTTCTGGCATATCAATCAGTCGTTGCACTCTATAAGCGAAGCTATCTGCAATCCATTGGTATACTTCAACTTTGCTATCCGGCTCAACCACGATTTTTTTGGCTTCAGTATGCTCAAATATAAACTTACTAATCATCATCCCAGTTGGTTTTAGATAGCCTTTGCCAACCACCGCTGGATCGCCAAGCAAGATATGCCAGCCCATATCCGTCTCTTTGGCTTTGTAATACTGAGACAACCGGTCACGAGCCGTTTCATAAATCTCTGTATAGCCAATCGGCTCATCATTACAAAGTATGAGGTAAAGACGCTGATGGTCATCGGCAAGCATTTTTTCAAAATGGGTTTTTAGCTGCGCCATTGGTAGATGCAGCTGCCACTGATCAACCACATGTTCGGCATGCATCCATTGATATAGTAATGGCATGTCTTCTGGATAGCTGACAGGTCTCAATGCAAATGTCTTTTGATACGCTTCAATACTAAAAGTATCTGGCAGGTTTTGGGTGATGGTCGGCATGACTTGCTCCTAATTATTATTTTGTTAGATGATTAATATTCTCTAATATCGTTTCTGTTAAATATGAGTCTGATAAAGCACTACGCGCCAAAATTTTGAAACACTGTTAAGGCGTCGGTGTCATAAGTCTGCTCACCCGTCAACTGATTAATGATGCAACCTGCTCGGTACGCACCCAGTCCCAAGTCTGGAGCGCCAACGCCATGGGTATGCACCTCTTGGTTTTGCACAAAAATCTTGCCGTCAGTCGCCATCTCTTTTTGATACGTCAGCACATATTTCAGCACATAGTTTCGATCAATGATTGGCTGCTCAAACTCATCGTGTGCGATGCTAGGTAGTATCGTGTTTAAACACTCAGGCAGACCATAACGATAGCCTGTACCAGCAATCACACAATCATACTCAGCAGTAAAATCTTGATTTTGTTCACGCTGTCTACCTACTAGTTTTATGGTGCCTGTCGGCTCTGGCTCTTCTAGCATTGTTGTCAGCGTTGCCTCAACCACTTCACAGTTAGACAGCAACGTTGAATACAAGTCTTGATTGGTGATACTGCGCTCATAGAGACGATAATAAATATCTCGTATGGTCTCAAAGCCCATGCCTTTATAGAGCAGGTCTTGCTTGGCAGTGATTTGGGGTTTGGTTACTGAGTCTAAATGATAAAAGTAATCGGTATATGCAGGGCTAAAATGCTCCAAGCCTAATGGGGAGTATTCCATGGGGAAAAATCCTGCCGAGCGCGTCATCCAATCTAGCTGAAACTTAGGGTTGTCATTAGTACTATCATCGCCATCAAACTGTTGATCGAATAAGGTTCGATATACCTCTGCTGAGGACTGACCAGATCCCAATACCAATATTTTGGGTAACCCCTCTTCTACCTTACCGCTATTTGGCTTTAGACTATCTAAGTCAAAACTGTCTGCAAAATGGGCGGTGTGCATACAACGGTTGGGTGCTTGCTTGGCAATGTCTTGCAACGATAGTGGTAGCGTGGCCTGTGTGCCCGTGCCTATGACTAAATTTTTAGCATGATAGGTGTTTTGTATACCTTGCTCACAGACCGTCACGACAAACCCATCGTTACTGTCGTCAAACGCCACATCTATGACTGTCGCATCAAAACTCAGACTATCCAGCTGCCCTGCTACCCATTGGCAATAGTGGTTATACTCTTTGCGATAAATTTTAAATTCTTCTAAAAAGTAAAACTTAAGCAATCGCTGCTGAGTATGCAAATAATTTAGAAAGGAATACGGGCTGGTTGGGTCTATTAATGTCACCAAGTCTGCCATAAACGGCACTTGCAGTGTAGTATTCGGTAAAATCATACCTTTATGCCAATTAAACTCGGCTTTTTGCTCAAAAAATTTGGCCGTTACCTCTGTTTTCGTCAGTAATGCCGCTAAACTGAGATTGAATGGCCCGACGCCAATACCGATAATATCTAACACTGTCACCCCTTAGTGATTACTTTTATTCTACTGCTAGTTTCTGTCGTACGCTTATTTGTGCTTTCGTTTCGTGATATAAAAGGCTACGTCATCATAGGGTTTGGAATATCGACATAAATAGACTGGGTCTCAACAGGTGCGGTTAACTCATCCAGCGCATAGAGTCTGGTGAGTAGATTGCCCTTAAACGGCAATGTAGGGCTACGCAACAACAAGTCAAATAACGAACGATGCGGGTATTGTTGCTCTAACGCCATTAGACAATTTCTAAACATCGCAATTAATGCATCCTCACTCACAAGCTGAGTACGAGCAATGGCGGTAATAAGGCCAAATATGCTATTACCAACTAAATAATAGGCAAATCTTGAGTCAGCAAAGTCCTCTGGAATGACGCACTCTCCTTCGCTAATAAGCTCTGGATAAGCATCAATGAGCCGCGTAGCGTACTCTGCGATATAACCAAACCCTTGATTGTCTCTGGCCCAAAACTTAGTAGGATAGCCGTCTGTTAGCTCGATCAGACTGTTTTGCTGATGTACCTCAAACCCAATACCATGCTGATAATACATATGAATGAGCGGTATAAAACCGACTTGCAAATAAGTATCAAACCACTGGACAGCAATTTTATCCAACGGCTCGTCGGTGCCTTTATGAATAGACTTAAACAACGTTTCTAACCGGTTGGTGAGACGAGTCGGATGGTCTTGGCTTAAGCTAGCAAGATTGGTGACTTGCGTATCCTCTGTAAAAGGGTTGTCACGTAAGATACAAATAGTCTCATCAATAATTTTACCGTCGACACGTAAGGCAATCCAAGCAGGATCATTCAATACCGCAATCGTAGGGTACTCGGTTTTGAGCTGGGTACCATAGTCGCTACGCCAGATTCGGCAGGCATGCATCCCGCGTTTGCATTCTTTAGGCAGGTTAATCCGCACCGAATTGGTAATTGCTACAGACAACGACAGTTTAAACATCCAAGGCGCATCAAAGGCCGCTAGCGTGCGTACTGATGTTGTTGGGTGCAAATACCAACCGAGCTCACCCAAGTCAAACAATTGGCCTTTTTCTAGCAGCTTTTGATACCACGGCTGCTGCTGCAAAAACCTTGCTTGCCAAGGGTGCAGTGGCAACAGCTTATAGTCAGGATGCTCATCGACCAGTTGCTGTTGATAATGACTCATGCCAGCTGTTAGCTTTAGTTTGAGCGCTGTGGTAATGCTCTCGCCATCTACGAATTCTTCTGCAATGCAGCTGGGGTGCACCAGCCAATAATGCAGCTGGGTTTTGCTGCTGGTCTCGGGCGCATACTTTGCCCACTCGTCAGCATAAAACCCTGCACGGCCTTTGGGTGTGGGATGCATGGCATGACCGTAAATAAGGTTTTGTTCGGTCTGAATAAAGTCTTGCTGATAGTCAATAATGTCATCAATCTCATCATTGCGATGCTCTAAGATAATCTGTAGCCCTTCATAACTCTCAATCCAACGCTTTAATACCCCATTGGCATCTAGCATCGCTTTGTCTTTATAACGATGGACAATGTCTTCAATAATCAAAGATGCTAAGCTCATAGCAGAAGACTTTATCCATTGTTTGTTTTGCAATGAGCTATCCGTTTGCTTGTTTAATATAAGCGGCGTACCTGCAAAACGGTGCTGACCCAATTGGCTTACTCTATCGACAGGTACGACCATTACTGTGTTTAAAGGCGCTAACGTTAGCACTAATAGAGGCTTATTCTGTGAGGCCTGCTTCTGTATATCATCCTGCTGCTCTACGGCAATAATGTCACCGCGCCCAGTCTCAAAACAGTAAGCGTTGATTAGATTTTGTAGCGTGAGACGATCAAGCGTTTTATGCTGCATCATGTTGTTTCTTCCCATCAACTTTCGATTTGTCAGAATTGAGTTGGTTAAAACCAGCAATAGCCATCTGCTCAATGATGCCTGCAATATCATTGATGTGAGTACTGGGATTTAAAATGGTGAATTTAAGGCAAAGGCGCTGTTCAAACTGAGTGGTGGCCACATTGGCAATATTATTGACCAATAATGCTTGCGCAATGTGACGATTGAGCTGTGCTAGTTGGTCGTTAGATAGTGCAGCCTCTTTAGGGGTAAAATAAAACAAAACACTGCTAATGATGGGCTCATGTACCAGTACAAAATTGTCGTTGGCACCAATCAGCTGTGCCGCCTGCTTAGCGGTATCCAAACAGTTATCAATCAAGGTTGCATAGCCATCCGTACCTAGTAAGTCCAGAGCCATCCACAGCTTCAAGGCATCGAATCGGCGTGTAGTCTGTAAAGAGTACGTCACCAAGTTTGGGATATTGTCTTGTTCATCATCAGTAGAGTTTAGATACTCGCTATGATGGCGAATGCTCTCGAAATTTTGATTGTCTCGTAAGAGAAAAGCACCGCAGCTAATCGGTAAGAAAAAATGCTTGTGAAAGTCCAAGGTGATAGAATCAGCTTGATTCAGACCATCAATCAAGTGTTGATAGCGCTGTGATAATAGTAATGCCCCGCCCCATGCCGCATCGACATGTAGCCATATCTGTGCATCACGGCAAATTTTGCCAATAGCCATGAGAGGGTCAATAGCACCCAAGTCAGTCGTGCCAGCGGTTGCGATGATAGCCATCACATTGTCAGCGCCTAGCTGATTTATCTGATGTTGTAAGTCAGACACCAGCATGGCACCCGATGCATCGGTCGCTATTTTAATAACAGATTGTTGACCTATACCCAATAGTGCTGCATTTTTTTCGATAGAAAAGTGCGCTTGGTCTGAGCATAGAATACTACTAATAGGCTGACCGATCAGGCCGTCCTTTTGCACATCAACGCCTTTAGACTCATAGAACCTATTGCGTGCCAGCAGTAAACCCATCAGATTACTTTGCGTACCGCCACTAGTAAAAACACCACCAGAGTCGCTATCAGCCTGACTATCAAAGCTGTTATCGAAACTGTTATCAAAACCACTGCCAAACTGACATAATTTGCACAGCCATTTGATTAAATCTTTTTCGATATAGGTTGCTGCTGGGCTTTGATTCCACGAGTCCATACTCTGATTGGTAGCCGCGATAATCATCTCAGCAATCTGACCGATGACCAAGGTTGGCGGATGCAAGTGTGCCAAACAATTCGCATTGGCCGTCGAGACACAACTGGGTAAAAACTTGCTTTGAATATCAGCGAGTATCGTGTCGATGTCTCGGCCCTGCTCACGGATGCTAAAAGTATTGGTCGCTTGCACTTGTTGCGGTGTGCCGCCCAAATATACGTTATTGTCGTCTAGCCACTGTTTGATAACAGCGCTGGTTTTTTGCATATGCGTGACATATTGCTCACTGGTTTGTTGATTTAATAAATGCAAAATGTCCTCACCCGTCCTATCCTACGATGTTATAAATCATAGATAAGTGACTTGTTATTAGAGTTGTTATCAGAGTTTTTTTATAGATATGTGAATCATCCTAAGGCGTTGGCAACGCTATTGATTTTCTTCTAGCGCCATATCAAGCCTTTGCAAGACTTGCTGTAGCTCATCTTTGGTCACGTTAAGCGGTGGTAATAATCGCAGTACTGTGCCACCGCGTCCGCCCTTTTCAATCACTAGACCATGTTTAAAACACGCTTGCTGAATTTTGGCAGCCACATCGCTGTCTGCTGGATAGCTACCATCATTTTGCTTAGACAAGCTAGGGTTGATAATTTCTATACCAATCATGAGGCCTCGCCCTCTGACTTGACCAATGCTCGGATAACGCTGTTGAAGTGTCTTTAACTGTGACATAAACCATGCGCCTATTTCTAAAACATAGTCAGCGACATTGTTGTCGTTCAAGTAATTGAGGGTGGCAAGGCCAGTCGCCATTGCCAATTGATTGCCTCTAAACGTGCCAGAATGATTGCCCGCTTGCCATACATCGTATTGTCTTTTGATACCCAATACCGCAAGTGGCAAACCGCCACCAATCGCTTTTGACATGACGATCATATCGGGATCGATATCCGCGTGTTGATAGGCAAACCAACGTCCTGTACGGCAAAACCCTGTTTGTACTTCGTCGATAATCAGCATAATGCCAAGCTCTTTTGTCACTCGGCGCACATGCTTTAACCACTCAATTGGGGCAGGATTGACACCGCCTTCACCTTGTATAACTTCCAAAATAACGGCTGCTGGTTTGACCACGCCGCTCTCTACATCTTTTAAGAAGTTTTCGAAATAGTTCATATGGGCATGAATGCTTTGCTCAAAAGGCAAACCAAATGCACAGCGATACATATTGGGATAAGGTAAAAACTGTACCGAACTCATCAGACCTTCAATACCTTCTTTCGGTGCCAGATTCCCTGTGACAGCCAGCGCGCCATGCGTCATGCCATGATAACCGCCACTAAAACTAACAAGCCCTGAACGCCCAGTGACTTGCTTCGCCAACTTGATAGCCGCTTCTACCGCATCGGCACCCGTTGGCCCGCAAAACTGCAAACAATACTCGTCGCTATTGGTGCCAAGTAGCTCATACATAAATTGGCTAAATTTGTCTTTTAACGGTGTGGTGATATCCAATGTATGCATTGGTAGATTACTGTCTAACAGCGCTTTGATGCTTTCTATGACCACAGGATGGTTGTGTCCAAGTGCTAATGTGCCAGCACCTGACAGGCAATCTATGTAATCATTGCCTTCAACATCGGTAATCCATGCCCCTTTTGCCGATTGAATCGCAAAGGGCAGCTTGCGTGGATAACTACGAACCTTGGATTCAAACTTTGCTTGGCGATGTAAATAGCAGTCGTTATCAAGTGGTTCGTCTAAAAGCAGCGTGTCCATAGCATCAACCTTGTTGTTAGTAATCTTGAATAAACAATCAAACATAAACCTTACGTCTGAAAAGTCATTTTTATTGAAACATTGAATAATAATGTAAATGATAATCATTATCTTTAATGGGGTGTAGTATTTACTATCAGCAATTTGCTGTCAACTCATTTTTTATGATTTTCTGCAATGTTAAAGTCAATCAACTCACATAGCGATTTTTGAGCTATGTCTTTATGAGGCATAGCTGACAAACGCAGCTGAGTTAAGAATTTATCCTAACCTGCGTTTGTCATTATGAAATATCTAGGGCGTGTTGAACATTCACAAGATGTCACTGCCACGGTCAAAAGATCAAACACGCCCCGATCAAAGCAGAAAACTATCGGCTCACTGCGACTGGCACTTTACGAATCAGCCATAAGAAATATCCACCACCGATAATGGCAGCAATGGTACCCGCAGGCAGCTCATAGGGGAAAATGACATAACGTCCAATCCAGTCTGCTATGACCATCACCCCTGCGCCTAACAAAGCCGCTAAAGGTAATTGGCGCTCCAGCCTCACAGCTCCGAGTGATGTCGCCAAGTGCGGCACCATTAGACCAATAAAACTTAATGGCCCGACCGCGAGTGTACTGGCCGTACTTAGCGCTGCTACCAATACCAATAGCGCGAGCGTCACTGGTGTCACTGCCACTCCCAAATTACGAGCGATTCCTGTACCCAAACCAAGTACGCGCAGCGGTTTGATAATCAGCAAACTGAGCGCAAATAAAATAAGAGCAATAGCAATAAGATACCAGACCGTACTCGGCTGGGCGCTATAAGTCGTCCCCGATAGCCAACTGAGCATCGCTTCTAGGCGCGGGTCACCAGATAACTTGACCATATGCATTACCCCATCCATCATCGCGGCAATACCGATACCCACCAATAATAGATAGCCTGAGCTTACCTTGCGTGCTAGCCAAATGATCAGCAATAGTACAGCCATAGCACCTGACAGTCCTGAAATCAGCAACGTCCCTGCCCCAGCGGACAACCCCAAGCTTGGTAACAGCAAAAATCCTAAGATGACCCCAAGCGCCGCCCCCGAGCTGACCCCTAAAACCTCGGGGCTTGCCATCGGATTGCGGGTGAGCGTTTGCAATAGTACGCCAGCGATAGCCAACATAAGACCTGTTGCCGCCGCGCTCAAACTGCGTGGCAATCGATACTGCTGGGTAATCACCCAATCAGTACTAAGCCCCCAACCGTTAACGTCTTGGACAAAAAGACAAGCCAACATGATAAGTGCGAGCACGCTGATGCCCCAGCGCCAAAATGCAATAGACGTATGCTTGCCGGTAAGCATTGGTGTCACGGTTTCTATACGCTCACGGCGCTGGCGTAAAATCAGCCAAATAATCAGTGGCGCACCAAGAATACCTGTCAGCGCTCCTGCTGGGATTTGCATATCGAGTATCGGCTCTAACAGTAGCGCGACATTACTGGTCAGCCATAACAGCAGCGCACCTAGGGCAAAAGCTGCTGCCAAGCGTTTGCTAATGGAGGAGATACCCAGCGCATTGACCAAACTGGCAGCACCCAGACCAATAAAACCAATCAGACCCACTTCACTGATGACCAAAGCCGTTACGATAGCCACAATGAGCACTACTAATGCACGTATACCATTAATAGGCACACCCAACCGCTTGGCTTGCAAATCATCCAAACTCATTAGGGTTAATGGTTTTAGCAGTGGCAGACAGACGAGCGCCATTACGACTGCCGTGATCGCCAGTATCGTACTGGTATGCCAGCTATTTTGTGCCAAAAAGCCAGCCGCCCATGACAACATACCATTACTACGCTCAGCGAAAAACAACACTAGTACATTAGCAACGGCAGCGAGCAAAATATTCACCACCAGACCCGCTAATATGAGAATCAAAGGATTAAAACGACTCGGTGCGGATAAAGCAAATACCAGCCCCATACTGATGAGTGCGCCGACGAAGGCCACATAAAGCCCACCATAAATCGCCAAGCTTGGCAGAAATAGCGTCACGATAAGCATGGCTAATTGCGCACCAACACCGACGCCCAATGTGGTGTCTGAGGCCAATGGGTTTTTGACCAATTGCTGCAGCAAAATACTGACAACGCCCAGCAGTCCCCCTGCCAATAGCGCCACTATACTGGTCGCTACTATATGCAGCTGCGTCGCAAGACTGGTAATATCCAATTGCGCGCTGGGTATCAATAAGTCGCTAACAGGCCGCGTCCACTCTTGATCTATTAATGCCCAGACGCTCCATAGTGATAAAATCGTGAGGCTAAAAAGCGCCGCCCATAATCGTCCTGAACTGGCAGTAGAGGAAGTGTTTTGCGGTCGAGGTGACTTTGGTGATGGGTTTGGTAACGGATTTGATGAGAGCTTAGATTGTGCTTTTTGCGAGTTTGAAGGCTGTTGTGATAGATCAGAAGACTGTGATGAAGAGAGCGAAGTCATAGCATTGCCGTGATGGGTCGTATTGATTGTCATTATGCCGCTCCACCTTTTAACACTACGGTTGATAAATTATCCGCCAAGCTGACCAATGACGACATACCACCATAAATCCATACGGGTGGTAGCTCACCCACACAGCGTGTATCGCCATAGCCTAAACGTTGCCAAACCAAACTATCCTCTATCTCAGCCCGTGTTATCGGACTCAGCGGTTCTATGATTAACAGGCAGGTATCCTCATCTAGTTGTGCCAAGTCACCCATTCGTATGGGCACAAAACCCCAGCTGTTTCCTTTACCTAAAACCACAAGCTCCTTATCCATTTTGTCAAAAGCAGGTTTGAACAAGCTATTGGCCACATACATGCGCATATTATTGGCATCGGCAAACTGCACAACGGCGAATTTCTTCACTTTAGGATAGCGCTTTTTAAACCGCTCACCGGCCAGATTGATGTCTTTCTGACTTTTTGCAATATAGTCTTCAGCTAATTTAGGATTGTCAATCAGCTCACCCAACTTGCGGGTCGGCTCAGTATAATCTGCCCAAGTCGCGGTATCGCCTTTGGCTGCGAACATGACAGACTCAGCGGGCACGTCCCCATAGAGACTGCGCGCATGCTCATAAAAAAAGTTATCCACGACCATATCAACAGGCAATTGGGCAATGAGTTCCGCATTGGGTTGATAGCGAATGCCCAAATCAATGATTGAGCTTGGCAGTGTAGGCTTACCCACCCACCTGTCCCAGACCCTAACATCGCCAGTAGCAATCGGCGGATAACCCATAGCGGTCAAGGTCGCCGCATTACCCCAGTCAGGGGATACGATATTAATGGTTTTGTTAGTATGATTGGTTTTGCCAGTATGGTTGTCTGCTTTTAGAGCATTCTTAGAATGTGGCTCATCAAGTTGGTCAGCGCTTTGTGCAGTCGTTGCATTATTACAAGCCGTTAAAGCTAAACATACTGAAACCGTTAGCCATTTTAGGGTTGCTAGCGGCACAACAGTTGATAGCTTGGATAGTTTGGACGATTTATACTTATAAAAAACAGGACGCATAGAAGCATATCTTTGTAGGCGAGTTAAGAAGAAAGAGCAAATTGAATAGCAAGTTAAGTACCGAGTGCTAAGCCACTGCGACGGGCTGACCAGTAACTGGATGACTGAGTAATTGCATATCGATATTGAATATATCGTGCAATATTTTGGGTTGCATAGTGCTGGACACATCACCGTTATGACAAACACGACCGTTCTTTAGCGCAATGATTCGATCTGCATACTGAGCGGCTAAATTAATATCATGCACAATGATGACCACACTCAAACCTTGCTCATCGACTAAACGACGAATAAGCTGGATGACCTCGATCTGATAGTGAATATCAAGGGCAGCCAGTGGCTCATCAAGTAACAAATATCTGGTATCTTGCGCCAGACACATCGCCAGCCAAGCTCGGGCGCGCTCACCTCCTGAAAGTGTGGCAGTAACACGGTCGGCGAACGCATCTGTTTGGGTCACTCTCATCGCCTGCGTGACTTTATTTTTATCGATTTGGGTTGGCTTTTGTAGCCATTTTTGATGCGGATAACGACCTAGCATGACCAGCTCACGTATGGTAAATCCAGCCGCTTCAGGCAACTGCTGCGGCAGATAAGCCATTTGCCGCGCCAACTCTTTACTGCCGTAATCTCTAATAGATCGCTCATCCAGAGTGATGCTACCGCTACTGCTGCTCATCTCGCCTGCCAAAGCTTTAATCAAAGTCGATTTGCCCGAGCCGTTATGCCCTACCAGTGCGACCAATTGATTGCTGGCAATCTCACAGCTCACGTTGTCTAGTAAAGTATTTCCTTGACGACTGATAGTTAGTTGGTTTGCACGTAGCATATAGGCACTCGTTGTTAATGAAATTAATGGTCAGTAAGATTGTTGTCTGTAAATTGATATAACAATAAAAACCGATTTTACTCGCAAACAATAATAAAAACAATTATCATTACCAAAAAATCACTGACTCTATATCCTAATTCACTGTTGCTTGTGAGTATTACTATGACAGCACCTCTTTTAACTACTAACAAAAGCGTACATAACCAAGTACGCCCCTATACCTTAATGAATGACCCTGAAATATCGAACATTATTGCCCATCTTAATGAAGAGCATCTTGATGAGCTACTTGGGTTTATTAGGGTGTTTACGCCGCTATCTTTAGATGAGTTAAATAACATAGACGTGCAGTTAACCGCTATCTACTCTGAGGGTGTGGCGTTACAAGTACAGCCCAAAAATCAAGAGCAACAGCCCACAGACTCTCAAGATAAAACCCTTTATGATCAGACTTTTTTTATTGCTTTTGCAACCCCCATTACAGAGCCTGATGAGTTACAAACTCAATATATTTTGCTCAAACAAAAAGCGGATAAAAAGCTGGGTAAGAAAAGCATCAAATTAACCAAGCAGACCTTTATAGTGCAGGACAGCTACAGAGTCAGCAAAAATATGCTGCGTCTTACACTGAACGTGCCAACATTAAACGTTCCCGCATCGAGTGAAAATGACCCATCAAACACCAACCCAACCTCGATACCCATTAATGAGGCCGGTTACGCGTATTTGTTTGATTTAGAACACAACGTCATTGTTAGTGATAGCATAAACAGTATAAAAGACAGCTCGCACCCCGCTCGTCAGCATTGCTATTACACCCTAAGAAAGGCATGGCAAAGCTCTGATGGTGTGCAAGCATGGGTCGATGTCTTTGTTCATGGCAATACCCCGGGCGGGGATTGGGCGACAGCCTTGCAGGCAGGTGATACGGTTATCACTAAAAGGGAGTTTCCAGAAAAGGTTGAGCATTTACTTGATGGTCAAGCGCTACTGATCGTTGACGAGACTTCAATGCCAACAGCTGCACGTTTGCTAGAGCTTTGGGACAACCCTAAACCGCCACTGGTTGTATGTGTCACGCAAGATGTAGCCGATCAAAGCTATTTTGATGACATCAAAATGAACGACGACGTTGAGGGCGGTACGGATCGAAACTTTACCGTACTACCTATCGTAACCAGCTCAATAAACTCAGAGCAGAGTTTAGCCACAGTGATCGATAGTAAGCTAAGCGATTACTTGACTCAACATCCATTGCAAATTGATAAGGTATGGGGCGCACTAGAGGCTAGCACGGTGAAAGCGCTCCGACCTATGTTAAGAGAGAGGTTCGAGCTCAGCCGTGCAGAAGTCGTTGTGAAAGTGTATTGGCGTCAAGACTGAGTCGACATAAATATAGTGTGGGTTGAATGAAATAAAGATTTTGAATGACAGGACTTTTGAGTGAGGCTAGCGAGACTGTAGATATAGTTGGCAAGCTAGAAAGGCGATTGAAAGTACGAAAAATATGAAACTTTCTCAAATTGAGGCTTTCCTAAAAACGGTGCCATTGCTTATAATCCTGTAACAGGAGAATAAGCAATGATTAGAGCCTGTGATCAATAAAAAATTAACTAGAGGGTATATTTAACATGATTTGAATACAAAGAAGGTGAGTGAAAATACGACAAATAGTAGACCAAGCGCGAACCTCATACCATATCTGATTTATATAGGACTCACTATATTCAACTTAAAATTCGTATTTGGCCATTACTTCAACTTCTTGACCTTTTTTTACCTGCGAAAGGGTTTTGTCGCTTCGATCTCTAAATTCAATACCGATATCTAGATCTGGCAAATATTCATAGATGAGGTTAATACTTTTTACATTCACAGAGGTATCTGCGGCATCATCTACTTTAATCTCGCCATAACGCGCATTACTCATCAGTTTTTTTGTGAACTTGTGCCTATACCCTACCGTGTAACCCGTTTGCGAGACAAGTTTGCCATCTTCTGCATCACAATCTAAATCACCGGTCATACTAGCGACCTTTCCAACACATACTGTGGAATAGACGCCCATACCTTTGCCGTTGTATACGCTTGCATGTAGCGAATCGTCGCCCAACTTTAGTTTGCCTGCCAGTGAGACACCTACACCTACATCCGAACCTTCTCCATTTTTAGCCTCACGAGCAGTAACAGCCACGTTATAGCCAAAATTAGATATATTATCCTTGTAGCTGACAACCATATCAGGCAGATTAGCTTCCTCGTCAACAGGTTCTTGAGCAGTAAAACGAAACCCCTTATGAACATAATGCACAGTTAAATCTGGGCGAATATAAGCACCGCCACCAGAGATGGTGCCCAAACCCGTGCCCCGAAAATCCATCTGTTCAGTTAAAAGTGGGTAGACAGCTAAGAACTGACCATTCCACGTCTTACCAACAGTTAAATCATCGACCTGAACATAAGCATGGCGGAGCCGCAATTCTGAACCACCATTTGCGGCGTTTCCATAAAAATCGCCTTCAATAAAACCCGTTATTTTTTTATCTTCTAGCATTTTAGTGGTTTTAACATTAATCCGAGATTGGCGTGCACTTCCTTTGAACTCAGACTCTCCTTCATCTGGAGAATAAAATATGCCTTCCGCTTTAACATAACCGCCAATACTTAATGTGGTATCTCCATTTGTGACAATATCTATTGCTTGTGCCTGTGCGCATACCGCAAAAGCGGCCAAACCAAAAGACAGCTTTTTTATATAAAGCATGATTGATACATTCCCTGTTTCATTTTAAAATCCCTTAAGTCCCTTTAAGTAAATCCCACTACTGTGCTTTTAATACCATAACTATCAGCGCCACCTTTTTGTGTAAAACCCATGCAGCCTATTTTAGTTAGAACGTTCAAAAGCAGTAATCGCGGCTTTTTTGGTGTCATCGATATTTTTCTTTTTTCCACTGGTTTTATCAAGATATACCAGCACGGACTCACTCTTAGCAACGATGGTATTTAACACCGTACTATAATAGGTATATTCATGAATCAAGCTGGCATTACCAATTTTCTTAACTCGAACCCCAATCCATAAGGTATCGGGGTGAGTCACGGGTTTGAAGTATTGACAGGATGATGCTGCCATGACGGAAAAAGTGTTTTCATTAAATAGATTTAATTGACTGTTGTAGTAAATTCGAGCGTTTTGGGCATAAGTGTAATAGACCACATTATTGACGTGACCAAAAGCATCCATATCGCCCCACGCTACTTGTTGAGAGTAGATAACCGCGAAGCCATGCATGGGATGGTTTTTGTCTTTGTCCAGCACCTCTTGGATTTCCGGTAATATAGCTAAAGCTTTCATAGTTTTTTCGTCTCGTCATGCCAGTGAACGTACATGTTATTGACACATACGTTAAAATTATTAGGGTCTGTTGAACATTCAAAAAAAAATTTGCAATTATCTTTTGCAGTCATCGATAGAATTTTTGGATTAAATGAGTTTTTCTGCGCACATTATCCGCATTCTTTTCTTATCGAGCTTACCCACACTGGTTCTTGGCATTTCTGCTAAGAACTTGATTTCGCTTGGCACGCCATACTTTGGTAAATGGCCTTTCTCTACCGCTTGATGACCTAAGGCTAAAATATCATCCGCTTTGGTATCGATATATTCAGGTTTTAAAACCACTAACGCTAAAGGGCATTCGCCCCATCTTTCATGTGGCACGCCAATGACAGCAACATCAGCGACGCTGGGATGGAAGGATAAAATCGTTTCGACCTCAAGCGAAGATACCCACTCACCACCAGACTTAATCACATCCTTAAGCCTATCCGTAATGCTTAGAGTACCGTCAGAGGAAATACAGGCAATATCTTGGGTATGCATCCAGCCACCGCGCCATAACTCATTGCCAGCATCTGGGTTTTTAAAATAACTCTGGGTCAGCCAAGGCGCTCGAATGACCAACTCCCCTGTCGATTCACCATCCATTGGTACCGGCTTGCCATTTTCATCCCAAATTTCCATTGAAACGAGCATAATGGGTGAGCCAGAAAGACACCGATAATTGAGCTGATCCTTCATCTCCATCGAGCCCGTTTTATCATCGAATACTGCTCTAGATAGCACAGGACAGGATTCTGACATGCCAAATCCAGACATAAACTCAATACCGCTTTCAATGGCTGCTTTGGCCAACCCTTCATTCAACTTTGAGCCACCGAGTAACAACTTCAGCCCATCAAACTTACGTCCTCGTGCTGCCATCTCTTTTAATAGCATCTGTAAAATCGCAGGAACACCATGTGAAAGCGTGACTTTGTGCTGCTCAATTAAATCCACCAACGTGGGGGCTAGATAGCGCCCCGGATACACTTGCTTAAGCCCTATCATGGTTGCCCCATACGGCCAGCACCAAGCATGCACATGGAATAATGGCGTCATTGGCATGTACACATCATTGTAGCGCGCGCCTTGACCTTCGGCATTTAGCGCAGATGCTAATGTACTTGCCAGCGTCTGCAATACGATCTGGCGATGGGTAAAAAAGACGCCCTTTGGATCGCCCGTCGTGCCACTGGTATAAAATGTGGTAGCGATGGTATTTTCATCGAAATCTGGAAAATCAAACGCATCACTAGCAGCTGCTAGCATGGCTTCATACTCACCCTCAACATAATCTGGCATTCTAACTTGCTCAGTTTTTATTTTATCTTTATCATATTGGTCTTCGATATACTGCGTGTCATCGAGCCAAACAATTTTCTCGATAGAAGGGGCTTCATGACGGTAATTTTTCGCCATTGGCTCAAATTCAGCATTTAGCAACAAAGCTTTGGGCTTAGCATGATTAATGGTATACAGCACTTTATCTTCGGCCAAGCGTACATTGACCGTTTGTAAAATCATGCCAGACATCGGCACGGCAAAATACGCTTCAAGGTAACGATGACTGTCCCAATCCATAACAGCAACCACATCGCCTGCTTGCAAACCCATGTTTTTCAGGACGTTTGCCAAGCGATTAACGCGCTTAAAAAATTCAGCATAGGTATAAGTAACCTTATCGGCATAACTAATGGTTTGATCCGTAGAGGCAATTTTTGCACGGTTAAGCAACTGTTTGATAATTAAAGGAAAACCATACGCTTCTTCAGCTTGTTGGTAGTCCTCATGTTGGTTAAGTATAGAAGTCATTATTGTCGTCCTTGATAATAAAATAGTATGGCGAGGGCATATAGTTGATTCAATTTAAAAGAAGGGCAAGGCAAGCGAGGTTAACGTTGTCACTCTTTTACAGTGGATTAACGAAAGAATTAAACTCGTTCTATTACCATGGCAAGCCCTTGCCCAATGCCAATGCACAAGCTGACCACTGCGTATTTTTCGCCCGTACGCTGTAGCTCGCGCGCTGTGCTCAATGCAAGTCTTGCCCCTGATGCACCCAGCGGATGTCCGACAGCGATCGCCCCACCATTGGGGTTGACACGCTTGTCATCAAAATCAATATCTAAACCTTTTAGACAGCCGAGTACTTGCGAGGCAAAGGCTTCATTAATCTCAATGATGGACATGTCATCAAGGGTCAAGTCAGCACGTTTTAGTGCCAATTTGATGGCCTCAACAGGTCCTACGCCCATAATATTAGGCTCAACACCCATAGCACCAGATGACAGAATCTTGGCAATAGGCTTAAAGCCTAATTTTTCTTCTGCCTGCTTTGAGCCAATAATTAAAGCCGCTGCGCCATCATTAATACCTGACGCATTACCTGCTGTGACGACACCTTCATTGTTTAAAGGTTTAAGTTTTTGTAGCGCTTCCACAGTAGATGTGGCGCGAGGATGCTCATCTTCTGTTATCGCCTTTTCTGGTAATTTTCTACCTTGCGACACCATGATTGGTGTTATTTCATCATCAAAGAACCCAGCTTGCTTTGCCGCTTGGTATTTAGCTTGTGAGGCTGCTGCGAATTTGTCTGCTTGCTCGCGAGTGATACCATATTTGCGGGCGACATTATCACCCGTTTGCGGCATGCTGTCGCTGCCAAACTCTTTAGTCAAAAGTGGATTGGGAAAGCGGCTGCCAATAGTTGTATCGAATACTTTAAATTCACGACTAAAAGGCTGCTCTGTCTTAGCAAACACAAAGGGTGCGCGGGTCATTGACTCAACGCCACCTGCTAAAAATATATCCCCCTCATTACAAGTAATTGCGCGAGCGGCATCAATGACAGTAGATAACCCTGAAGCACATAAACGGTTGACGGTTTGACCGGGGGTTTTGACATCTAGTCCTGCTAGCAATGCAGCATTACGAGCGATGTTGCGTGAGTCCTCACCGGCCTGATTGGTGTTACCGATCAGCACTTCATCAAAAATATCGTTAGGCAGTTGATGCTTTTCGATCAGAGTCTTCATCACTGTGGCGATTAAGTCATCAGGACGCACGGTTGCTAATGCTCCACCATGGCGACCAAAAGGGCTTCTTAATCCGTCATAAATATAGGCATCTAACATAACTGTTCCTTGTTGTGTTTTGAGAATTTGAATTATAGGGTTTATTAAATTGGTCTAGCTCTTAACGTTGACAATTGCTCTGTTGAGTAAACAATGAGACGCCTAACTTGGCACGGCGCTGTAACCATGGGCTTGGACGGTAACGCGGATCACCCGTTAACCCATAAATACGTTCTAAGATAAGTAAAATACGCTCGGCACCAAGCTCGTCCCCCCATGAGATAGGGCCATACGGATAACCCAATCCAAGCTTAACGGCATTGTCGATATCTTTTGGTGTGGCAATACCTTGCATCGCAATATCGCAACCTAAATTAATGACCATAGTAACGACTCGCTGCGCCACAAAACCAGTGCTTTCAGTAATCAGCGTGGCATCGACAGCCATATTTGAGCCCTCATCCGAGCTTTTACCAAACTTATTATTTCTAGAAAATAGAGCATAAGCTTGCGCCACAAAATTATCCTCTGTAACGATACTTGGCATGAGAGTACGATGCTGGGATAAGTCAGTCAGCATATCAATGGCGACCGCTTGCTTTGGATTAACTTGATAGCGAATAGCCGCATTGGTGGTATCTTCGCCATAAATTGCCAGTAATATTAAACTGTCAGGATTTGGCTGATCATTATCGTCGATAGTGATGTCATTAGCGTTTAGATGATCAATCAGCTGTTGTTTATCTTCTGCTAAATCTGCGCCAATCCAAACTGAGAGGTTGGAGGTATCGGAATCTGTCTTATAAGGTAATTGTTGATTTGTATTTGATGTCACTTTTTGACCGTCTTTGTACTGGTAGAAGCCTTCACCAACTTTACGACCAAGCTTGTTACCCGTTAGCATTTGACGGGTCAAAGGATGCGGACGATAGCGAGGCTCAAAGTAATATTGGTTATAAATCGACTCCATCACTGGATGCGAGACATCGATACCAGTGAGATCCAGTAGCTCAAACGGCCCCATTCGAAAGCCAGCGCCATCACGTAAAATACGATCTATATCCTCAAAACTAGCAACGCCCTCGCCTAATATTTTCAACGCTTCTGTGCCATAAGCTCTACCGCCATGATTGACAATAAACCCTGGAGTATCTTTTGCAACGACCCCTAAATGTCCCATGCGTTTGGCTAGAGTTGTAAGCGTTTCTACTACTGAAGATTTGGTAGAGAGTCCCGGAATCACTTCAACGATTTTCATTAAGGGTACTGGATTAAAGAAGTGAAATCCTGCCACGCGCTCTGGATGCTCACAATCGGAGGCTATCGCCGTCACCGCTAGCGATGAGGTATTGGTTGCCAAAATCGTCTCGGCAGGGACAATGCCTTCTAGCTGCTTAAACAGCTGTTTTTTTATGTCTAAATTTTCAATGATTGCTTCAATAACGACATCAACATCGGCAATTTTGGCTATATCTTCGATCACGGTTAGATTCGATAAAGTAGACTGTAGCTGCTCATCGGTGAATTTGCCTTTAGCCGCTAGCTTCTCTAACATAGCTTGAAGCGATTGACGTCCCTGCTCAGCAGCGCCTGCTTTGGCATCAAATAACAGCACTTGAATGTCTGCTTGGGCGGCGATTTGGGCAATACCCATACCCATAATACCGGTGCCAATAATGGCCAATGATTTAACAGTCATAATAATCCTTTATATGGTCTTGTTAATTTATATGCTCTTATTGAATAGTCTCGTTTTCAAAGTATATGTGCTGTTTCTTTCTATGCTTTGAGAAATTTACGCTTTGAGAAATCTATGTCTCGGAAAGTCTATGCTTTGACAAGCTACTGACCTTTATAATTCGCGTCACGCTTTTCTAAAAAGGCTTTCGCGCCTTCCTTTTGATCTTCGGTATCAAATAAAATCTGAAAGGCTTTACGCTCCAAAGCTAAGGCAGCTTGTAGCGGCATATCTACCCCGAGATTGGCGACTTCTTTAATTTGGGTTAGAGCAATCGGTGAATACCCTGCGAGTTGTTCAGCGATTTCAATAGCACGATTAATAGTCGCCTCATCTTCGACCACTTCAGAGACCAGCCCCATTTGATCCGCTGCATCAGCGCTTATCATGTCGCCTGTTAGTATCAGCTTCATGGCTTTATGTTTGCCAATCACGCGAAACAAACGCTGCGTACCTCCTGCACCGGGCATCAGTCCGATTTTGATTTCTGGTTGTCCAAACTTAGCAGACTTGCCAGCGACGATGATGTCGGCATGCATAGCAAGCTCACAGCCACCGCCAAGGGCATAGCCATTTACCGCCGCGATAATCGGCTTACGACAATTGGTGATAGCATCCCAATAACGCTCGCTATGACGGAGATACACATCAACCGTTTTGGCGGTTAAGAAATCATTGATGTCAGCACCAGCCGCAAACACCTTATCACCACCCGTCAGCACGATAGCTTTGGTCTTTGGGTCATCGTTTAATTTGATGAAAATCTCTGCCATTTTTTCGCGTAGTTCAGTGTTTAAAGCATTGCGAACCTTGGGACGATTCAGTCTTATCACACTAACGCCACTATCTAACGTTTCACAAATAATGATTTGCTCTTCCATGATGCTGTCCTTTAAGTAATGTCCTTAGGTAAACTGCCCACCCTTAAAACACCCTAACAATTATGATTATTAATATCGCATAGCGATATTCAGTACCAATATATACTGTTTATTTTCTTTTGTGAAGAGTAAAATCCAGTTAAATTGATAAATAATCAGTTCATTAATACCTTACTTCATTTATAAATACCGCATTGCGGTTTTTTAAACCAAAAGTATTGTAATTTAATAAACTATCGATTATGCTGTTTGTTCGAATTAACCATAAAGTCCCTATTAGCAATATTAGATATCATTTCAACAAGGAAGAACTACATGATTAGAGATAAGGAAGTACTCGACCATATTGTCCAAACCATTCGTCAATTTGTGAATAACCAACTCATACCGAAAGAAGATTGGGTGGCAGAAAATGACCGCCTACCAGAAGAGATTATTAGTCAAATGCGTGAGTTGGGTCTATTTGGACTGACCATTCCCGAAGAGTACGGCGGGCTTGGCGTTACAATGGAAGAAGAGGTCACACTGGCATTTGAGTTAGGGCGCACCTCACCGGCTTTTCGCTCATTAATAGGCACTAATAATGGTATTGGTTCTTCTGGCCTTGTCATCGATGGTACTGAAGCACAAAAACAAAAATATCTACCAAGGCTCGCCAGTGGTGAAATTATTGGCTCTTTTTGCTTGACCGAACCTGAGTCAGGCTCCGATGCCGCATCGCTGCGAACCACTGCAATTAAAGACGGCGATACTTACGTACTCAACGGCACCAAGCGTTATATCACCAATGCCCCTCAAGCCGGTATATTTACTGTGATGGCACGCACTGACCCCGAAAACAAAAGATCGGGCGGTATTTCAGCATTCATCGTTGAGAGCGACACCCCTGGTATTACACTTGGTAAAATCGACAAAAAAATGGGGCAAAAAGGCGCACATACTTGTGATGTCATTTTTGATAACTGCGTCGTACCTGTTGATGCGTTGATCGGCGGTGTAGAAGGCGTAGGTTTTAAAACCGCCATGAAGGTTCTGGATAAAGGCCGCTTACATATCGCTGCAGCGAGTACAGGCGCAGCCACTCGCATGTTAGATGACGCGCTACGCTATGCCGTCGAGCGTAAACAGTTTGGTCAACCCATTGCCAATTTTCAGCTGATTCAAGCGATGCTTGCTGACTCAAAAGCAGAGATTTATGCGGCCAAATCGATGGTATTAGATGCTTCACGCTTGCGCGATGATGGCAAAGATGTCGTTACCGAGTCGTCATGTGCCAAGATGTTTGCCACCGAAATGTGTGGCCGTGTTGCTGATAGAGCCGTGCAAATTCATGGCGGTGCTGGTTATATTGCCGATTATGGCATTGAACGTTTTTATCGTGATGTGCGCTTATATCGTTTGTATGAAGGCACGACCCAAATCCAGCAGATCATTATTGCCCGCAATATGATTAAAGAAGTTAGCGAGTAGTTGTCATTTATTTGAATGCTATTTATTTGATTATTAAAAGGTATTTACATTATCAAAGCATATCGAGGTATTTGCTAGGACGCAGATATCTGGTTTATGTCGCTGTTACCATAAAATTTCTTTCTCACAACAATAAGGATATACATTGTGAAAAGTGCTGCTATAACGTCAACTCCAAGCTCAAGCTCTATCCAAAAGCAACCTTGGAAATTGGCCTTCTTTTTTTGTTTTCTAGTGCTGTTATGTGATGGGGCTGATATTGGGATTCTCGCCTTTACCCTGTCAAGTCTCAAGCTAGAGTTTGGATTGACCAATATACAAGCGGGTGCTTTGGGCAGTTGGTCGTTATTTGGCATGGCCATCGGTGGATTTTTCGGTGGCTGGGCCTGTGATCGTTTTGGCCGGGTACGTGTTATCGTGATTGCGACAGCGATGTTCTCTGTGTTATCTGGTTTTAGTGGCTTTGTACAGAGCTACGAGCAGTTTGTAGCATTGCGATTCACCGCTTGCTTGGGTCTTGGCAGTTTATATATTGCCACTAACACCCTGATGTCTGAAATGGTACCTACCAAACATCGAACGACGGTACTTGCAGCACTGATGACAGGTTTTACGTTAGGGTCTTTAGTGATCACAAGCATTTCGGCTTGGATTATTCCTACCTATGGTTGGCGTACCTTATATCTCTTAACATTCTTACCTATCATTCTCTCGATATCGATGTATTTCCTTATCCCTGAACCAAATTCTTGGAAAGAGGCTCGTGCTCTCAAACTTAGTGGTACGAAAAACTCACTCACAAAACCTGAAAACCCTTATAAAGCCATCTTTGAAAATCCAAAACATCGCATCATGTTCATTTTATGGTCCATGAGTTCAGGGCTATTACTATTTGGTTATTTCGGTGTAAGTAACTGGCTACCGTCTTATCTAGAAACTGAACTGGGTATCAAGTTTAAGGAGATGGCACTATATATGGCGGGTACTTACTTGACGATGATGTTTGCTAAAGTCGTGGCAGGTTTAGTGGCTGATAGAATTGGTCGCAAAATAGTATTTGCCTTCGGCACTATGGGCACAGCGCTATTTATTCCAGTGTTAGTCTATATGCATACTCCAGAGAACATCGGTTGGTTAATGATAACCTTTGGTTTCTTATACGGCATCCCTTATGCGATCAATGCCACTTACTTGACGGAAAGCTTTCCTACCGCTATTCGAGGTACGGCCATTGGCGGTGCGTTCAATATCGGACGACTGGGCTCAGTTATTGCACCAGTTGCCATTGGTTATATGGCTATGCAAAACTCTATCGGCGCAGGTCTGTTACTTATGGCAGGCGCGTATTTCTTATGTGGTCTTATTCCAACGTTGTTCATCAAAGAACAGCAATATGATCCACAAAAGGCGTGATACTTTTAAGTCCATATATACCGCATAGCGAAATACTTTATATTTATAATAGCTATGTTAATAATTTCAATGTACATTAATAGAGTGTTATCAGAAGCGGTATACTACTATTAGCGTACAACTATTGGCTTGCAAAGTACTAGGGCGTGTCTTCATTTCAAAAATGGTGATAAAAATGAGATAAATTGCCGTCAAACAAGAAAAATAGTGCAGATAATATCGGGATATTAACCAGCTATTTGACGATGTTTGGCAAAATTTAGCCATTTTTAGCCCATTTAGATGACTATCGAGTGAATTGAAGACACGCCCTAAAAGTAGTGGATTCTATGCTATTTAAATCAATTTAACTAAGAGCAACAAATCGTATATGACAACTAATATCCTTGCTGATGAAGACTCTAATAAATCAACACATATTGAGCTGTTAGAGCCGATTAGTGACATGAGAGATAAAAACGATAGGCAGTTCATTACCGCTTTGGCACGCGGGCTAGAGCTGCTGCGTTGTTTTACCCCGCAGCGCCCTTATCTGGGTAATCAAGACTTAAGCCAATTAACTGGGCTGCCTAAAGGGACAATTACGCGTCTGACTTATACTCTTGTGAAGTTAGGATATCTAAAGCAATCGACCAACAGTAGTAAATATCAGCTTTCTGCCGGTGTCTTAGGGTTTGGCTATACGATGATGGCGAATATCTCTATCAACAATTTAGTCACCCCCTATATGGAAGAACTGGCAGATTATGCCAATAGTGCGGTCGCTATGGCAACCCGTGATCGCCTGAGGATGGTATATCTCAATGTCGTACAAGGGTCTGGGACGACTACCATGAGACGTAATGTCGGCTCATACCTACCCATTCATTTAAGCTCAATGGGACGTGCGTGTTTAGCCAGTATGCCCGCTGCTGAGCAAGAATTTATCCTTGATGCCATCCGTAGTAAGTATAAAGATGATTGGCTGAAAATTAGACGCGGACTGGATAAAGCCTTTAGAGATTATGACGACTATGGTTATTGCTTTTCGATTAGTGAATGGCAAAAAGACGTCAATGCTGTCGCCACTGCCATCATGCATCCAACTGAGGGCTTACTGACTTTTAATTGCGGCGCACCTAGTTTTGTTCTTAGTCGTACTAAACTAGAAGAAGACATTGCCCCGCGTCTACTGCATATGAAGAATAATATTGAGAGTAATATGTATATTAGCTAAAGCATGTAAGCCATACTTCACATGCTAAGCTCGCCTAATCATCGATGATCCTAACGATCATTTTAATATAATTCCAAAGCTAAAATAGACTGCCCGTATTCAACACCTTGCCCATCCTCAACCAATATATCGCTCACAACCCCTTCTTTGTCACTGACCACAGGTAGCAGTCGAGTCAACTCTTCAATAAAGCAAATCGTTTGACCTTTTTCAATATGATCGCCCTTGCTCACTAAAGGATCAATTGCCCCATCTTCACTTAAATAAACCCGTCCAACATGCGTCGCGCGCACCTTCGGTAGATTATTTTTAATGGCGCTACCATTTTGATCTGCACTGTTTTTATCCGTACTATCTTGAACAGCCTTTGTTTTTACGGGGCTGGCAGTCTTCTGCTGGTTTATGTTATTAACTACGGTAATTGACTGCCCGTTATCTTCAATCGTTACTTTATACAATCGGCTGCTTTCAACGAGTTTAACCACCCGCGCCACTTGTTCTATATCCATCATAAACTCCTTAACTGATACCAAGATATTGAGCGATAGTCATCACGCTTAGAATACTCATCGCAATAGCAATCAACCAACCAAAGACAGCAATCCAAATAGGGTGTTTATAATTGCCGACGATATTTTTTCTATAGGCCGCAATAAGTATAATCACCATAGCGATAGGTAGTACTAAGCCATTTAACGTCCCGACTAATACAAGTACTTGAGCTGGCTTGCCGATAGTGGCAAAGACGAATGTCGAGATGACAATAAAACCAATAATAAAATAGCGCTTATGGGTCTCGATAAAGGGATGAAAATTGGTCATAAAAGATACGGAAGTATACGCAGCGCCAATAACAGAGGTCACTGAGGCCGCCCAAATCACCATACCAAAAACAACTTTACCAGTATTGCCTAGGATATACTGAAAAGGCGACATTGCTGGATTTGAGGGGTCTAACGCGATACCTTTGGAGACCACGCCCAAGACAGCAAGGAATAAGAAGACGCGAATAACAGAGGCAATCAAAATGCCAGAGACCGAGCTTCTGGTCACAGAGTCTAGGTTTTCTTCTCCGCTGACGCCTGCTTCTAACAAGCGATGAGCACCAGAGAAAGTAATATAACCACCAACCGTACCGCCTACTAAGGTTACGATCGCTACCGCATCTATCTTATCAGGCATAATGGTTTTGGTAACTGCTTCAGCTAATGGTGGATCAGACTTAAACATTACATAGATAATTAACACAATTAAAATAAAGCCCATTAGCTGAGTGAACTTATCCATGATAGGGCCGGTTTCGCGGCCTAGAAATATAGCAACAGCGATTACCCCACTGATCAGTGCGCCAGTAATGGGTGAGATATTGAACATCGACTGCATACCAAGACCAGCGCCGCCAATATTACCGATATTAAATGCTAAGCCTCCAGCAATAATCAGGAAAGCGAGCAAATAACCCACTCCAGGAAATACCAAGTTAGCAATTTCCTGCGCGCGCTTTTTGGATACGGCTACTACTCGCCAAACGTTAAGCTGGACGCCAATATCCATGACAATAGAGATTAAAATAACAAAACCAAAGCTTGCCATCAAGCTTTCGGTAAAAGTAGCAGTTTGTGTCAAAAATCCTGGCCCTACTGCTGAGGTTGCCATCAAAAAAGCGGCACCTAAAATAGCTGTATTGTGTTTTTTTAAGGTACTCATAAACATCCTTGTTTTATACAGAGTAGGTCGTTCAAGTTATTATTAATCTAATATTAAGCTGATATCTCAATACCTTTTAGCTCAAGCTGCTTTTTTATTTCTTGAGCAAAAAGAATGGCGTGTTCGCCGTCGCCATGTAAGCAGACGCTTTGGGCATCTACCGGCACTTTTTCACCGCATACACTGGTTACAAACCCTTCAGTAATCATTTGTAGCACATGATTGGTCGCTTCATCCGTGTCCGTTATTAGGGCATTGTCTTTGCTACGCGAGACTAGCGAGCCATCCTTCTCATAGTTCCTATCAGCGAATACTTCAGATATCACCTCTAGACCATGATTTTTTGCTGACTTGACCAGATAGCCACCCGACAAACCCATCACTTTTAAATTGGAATCGAAATTCTTAATTTCACTGACCAGAATATCTGCTAATGATTCATTGGCAGCGGCTTGGTTATATAAAGCGCCATGCGGTTTAACATACTCTAACGGCACACCAACCAAGTCGCAAAGCGCTTTGGTTGCTCCCAACTGATACCGCATTAAGGCACGATAGCCTTCTTCGTCTAAAACTTGATCGGTACGACCAAAGTTCTCTCTATCGTCTAGACTGGGATGGGCCCCTACCCTGACGTTATTTTCTTTTGCCAACTGTAAGGTGATTAGCATCTCGGCATAAGAACCGGCATGTAATCCACAGCACACGTTAGCCGAACTTACTATGGTCATCAGCTTCTCATCTTGTCCGCAGCCTTCGGCAACGTCGGCATTTAAATCAACTTTCATGGGCGTACTCCTTAATTTGCTCGATATAGTATTGTCTTTTTTGCTGCTCACGCAATGCTTGCTCTACCTCTATGATGACAAATTGACAAGTTTTACCAAACCGAATTTGCGCCATGAGCCCTATATCAGCGTTAATTACCGTCGCAATTTTAGGATAGCCACCCGTCGTTTGGGCATCAGCCATCAGAACAATCGGCTGCCCTTGCGGCGGTACTTGAATCATGCCAATATCGACACCGTGCGAGCTCATTTGCGTAGCTTCATTAAACTCAAGTGCGGTACCATCCAAGCGATAGCCCATACGGTTGCTACTGCTTTGTAGTTGCCATTGCTGTGATTCAAACGCGGCTTTTGAGGCAGAGGTAAAGTACTCATACTCACTGTTTTTTATTACTCTAATCCTATTGGTTGGCTCAAGGCGAGCCACTCCTATAACCCGTAAGCTTGAGGATGTTCTCACTTTTAGAACATCATCTGCTTTAAGGTATCTACCTTTAAAACCGCCAAAACTGGCTTTTAGATTGGTGCTGGACGATTGTAGGACTGGCTCGATATCAAAGCCGCCATGTACACACAGATAGGTATACATACCTTGTAATGGACGCAGCAGTTTAAGCGTTTGCCCTGCCTGCGCATTAATACGCCAATAGCAAGGAATACGCTTATCATCTATATATGCCTCGTAGAGCGCACCCGTTAAACAAAAACTGACGTCCTCTTCAAACTGTATCGTGAGACTACCGACCGCTATTTCGATAGCAGGCTCGTTAAGGTCGTTCTTTAACAACGCATTTCCCGCTTGCAAAGCCCAGCTATCCATTACCCCACTTCTATCCACGCCCATGCTTCGATAGCCAAATCGTCCCGAGTCTTGGATGCTAGCAAGCGCACTAGTGGTTAAAATCTTCATTGATAGCCCCTATTTATTGGTATGAGCAGATACCTGATTTAAAGGTGTTTTATTCATAAATATCAATAGCGGTAAATTTCAAGGTATCGCCTGCGTTAAGCAAAGTAGGAGACGCTTTTGTTAAATCAAATAAAGGTATATCAGTTTGGCCTAACAGCTGCCAACCACCTGGGGATTCAAAAGGATAGACACCGGTTTGTTCACCACCGATGCCGACCGAACCTGCAGGCACTTTCGTTCTTGGGGTCGCATGTCTTGGAAAATATAAGGATTCAGATAAGCCGCCAAGATAAGGAAATCCGGGCTGAAAACCAATGAAATAAATCGTATAAGTCGCCTCGGTGTGTAAATTAACAACCGCTTCAACGGAGAGACCCAGTTCAGTGGCCAGTGTTTTTAAATCAGGGCCATATTTGCCGCCATAATGTACGGGAATATCCACATGCTTACCGTTTATGGTTTTTGAAGGAATGTCATCAAGTAGAGCTGATAGTTTATCTTTAAACGCTTCAAGCTCCACCCATGTTAAGGAGACGGTGAAGACACTTAGTGTATTCATGCCGATGACGACTTCTAAGACTTCTGGCATTTGCTGTATGCTGTCGGCGAGCGCCCAGCACTGTTGCTGCTTCTCTAACGTTATAGGTTTAGGGAAAAACAAAGTTAGATTGGTCTCACTGCATAGCTGCCATTGTAATTCCATTAGCACACGCTCCGTTATCTTTGTCTTTCATGTCGGCTTCAGATCTATTTTTAGATATTAAAACTTAACTTAGATATTCTCTTTTATCCATTCGGTTAGATAATGAATACTCACTTGACCCTG
This sequence comes from Psychrobacter sp. 78a-MNA-CIBAN-0178, assembly GCF_040309625.1. Lineage (NCBI taxonomy): Bacteria > Pseudomonadati > Pseudomonadota > Gammaproteobacteria > Moraxellales > Moraxellaceae > Psychrobacter > Psychrobacter sp. 78a-MNA-CIBAN-0178. The sequence continues at coordinate 61,889 of NZ_JBEOOZ010000002.1, read as the reverse complement.
ACGAAACGCTTCATCTTTAAACAGTCGCTCGTGCAGGCTGATATTGGTATCAATGCCTGTAATTTGCGCTTCTGATAAGGCTGCTTGCATCTTCTTAATCGCCGCTTCCCTTGAATGGTCATACACGCATATTTTCGCGATTAAACTGTCATAAGAGGGCGGAACGGTATAGTTCGACTCGATATGGCTATCAACTCGAATACCGAGCCCTGCTGGCATATGACAGTAATCTATACGGCCAGCATTAGGCAAAAACGTATTCGGATTTTCAGCGTTAATACGGCACTCAAAAGCGTGTCCAGTGATAACGATATCACTTTGTTTATGTGATAGCTCTAACCCTGCGGCCACTCGTATTTGTTCTTGAACGATGTCGACCCCAGTAACCATCTCGGTAATAGGATGCTCAACCTGAACACGAGTGTTCATCTCGATAAAAAAGAACTCGTCGTTTTCGTATAAAAACTCAAACGTACCCGCCCCTCTATATTTCATTTGCTGACAGGCAGTCGCGCAAGCTTGACCTATCTGTTGTCTTTGTTCGTCAGTAATACCTGGCGCTGGCGCTTCCTCTATTACTTTTTGGTGGCGGCGCTGCATAGAGCAGTCGCGCTCACCTAGATAGATAGCATTGCCATGGGCATCAGACAATACTTGGATTTCGATATGGCGCGGCGCTTGTAGGTATTTTTCGAGATAAACAATAGCACTACCAAAATTGGCTTTGGCTTCTGTCTGCGTCATAGAAATAGCGGATAATAAATCGGCCTCTTGTTCCACGACTCGCATACCGCGGCCACCACCGCCGCTTGCTGCTTTAATAATGACGGGATAGCCAACATCACTTGCAATCTTGATTATCTGATCGCTATCTGCGGGCAAAGCACCTTCGGAGCCAGGTACACAAGGCACACTCGCGGCAATCATTTGCTTTTTAGCAGCGACCTTGTCTCCCATCTGTCTAATATTATCTGCGGTCGGCCCGATAAAAACGAGACCCGACTTTTCAATCAAATCCGCAAATTCAGCATTTTCGGACAAAAACCCATAGCCTGGGTGGATGGCGTCGGCATTGGTCATTTTTGCCGCAGAGACAATCGCTCTTTGATTTAAGTAGCTGTGTGTCGCATTAGCAGGCCCAATACATATGCTCTCATCGGCTAAACGTACGGGTAACGAGTCTCTATCCGACTCCGAATGGGCTATGACTGATCCGATACCCAACTGTTTGCAAGCTCGCACAATGCGTAAGGCAATCTCGCCACGGTTAGCAATTAAGATTTTTGAGAACATGTCGGTCTTCCTAAGCTGATATTCCTAAAAAGTATAGTACGTAAGCAATGTACACTAATCTTAGCTGGCTGGTTCAATGACAAACAAGGCCTGTCCATATTCTACGACATCACCTTCATCAACTAATGCCTCTTTAATAGTGCATGGAAACTCAGCTTTGACCTCGTGCATCATTTTCATAGCCTCAATAATACATAGCGTCTGTCCTTTGTCTACCGTACCCCCTACTTTAACAAACTCGTCAGCTGTAGGCTCTGAGCGTCGATAAAAAGTGCCTAGCATGGGTGCTGTTACTTGTTTTTGGGCGTCTTCATTTGCCTCTTTTTTATTGAGAACTGCGTCATCATTACCAACATCGTTTTGATTGCTCTCAGCGCTTATATTCGCTCGCTGTTTTGAGCCGGAAGTGCTAGCAAGATTGCGCTTATTGTTATTGTTGTTGTCACCACTGATACTCTCGTTGCCATCAGATCGGCATATTATAGAGATACGCGCGTCACCATCCGTTACTTCTAAGGAATTTATGTTAGAGCGTTCAGCTATCTTTATCAGCTTTTCGAGGTCAGGGAAGTTAATATTCATATTATTATCTAGTCCATTAGAGTGAAAAGAACACCATTATTTTATTTGACTATATTGCACTGCTTTATTTAATCGTAGCATATATTTTTTGTCAGATTTAGCTAAATAACCACAATCATCTTGCTATCAAACCTATTTAAAAACAGTCAATTCACTATAAAAAAATTACACTATTAAGCGTGCTTGAGTTATTACATATACATCGGCACTCAGTCACTTTTTATCTTTTTTAAATTGTATAAACTATAGCTTAACACCAGTCAAAAGTTATTATTTACAACCACTAAAAATTGGTTAAGCCTATGTAGAAGTAGAATTAATCGCGTCAAACTTAGCCAAAATCATCAGTTATATCTGATAATTTTGACTAAGTATCAATATATCTAACTAGTATAAAAGATGGGCTACTGAGGTGATAATAACTAAGCTAATTAAAGTACGGAGAATGAAGATCATAAACAGCTCTAACACATTGAGCTTGATATTTGATTTCAAAATTAACGCCCCGACCTCAGACATATAAATAATCTGGGTAATAGAGGCCGCTCCAACGATAAATCGTGTCATCTCACTTTCAATGCTTTTACCAACCAACGCTGGTAGATACATATCAGCAAAGCCCATAATCATGGCAGGCGCAGCTTCTGCCGCTTCTGGAATCTTTAACAATTCAAGCACTGGCACGAGGGGCGCGGATATCCAATTAAATACCGGCGTGTACTCTGCTAGCCCCAGACCAATGGTGCCGATAGCGAAAATAACAGGGATTAAGCCGAAATAAATATCAAATAGATTCTTTACGCTATGCTTAAATACGCTCGCCAGACTGGGCATAGAGTGCGCACGCGTCACGGCACGATTGAGCGCCCACTGCGGCATACTATACTGCGCAGGAATCTCTTCATCTAGCATACATTTGCCAGAATGGTAAGTGTTGGCCTTTAATGACAATGGCGGGATACGTGGCATGATAATGGCCGCGACAAAACCGGTCAACGCGATGGTGAGATAAAAGAAGACAAAGTTATTGTCAACGCCAATAGTCTTGGCAACGACATACGTAAAGGCAATTGAGGTCACCGAAAAAGTCGTGGCAATAATCGCCGCTTCACGCTGGCTATAGTAGCTTTTGTCATACTCTTGCATGGTCACGAGCAAACCAATAGACGCCGCGCCAAACCAAGAAGACATCGCATCGACCGCTGAGCGTCCGGGCAGTTTAAACAGCTTGATAAATACCTTGCTCGATAGCGTCCCTAAAAATTCCATCAAGCCAAAATCGGTCAAAAACGGTAACGATAAGATGGCGAAAAAGAAGAGAGGAATCAAAATCGGAATCAAATCTTCAAAAATAACGCCGCCAGTATTACGATTAATAATAAACTCGGGGCCTACTTGTAAAAAGATCATCCAGATAAATACTGCGCCTAAAAAACGGGCGGCGAGCCATAACCATTCAACATCGAAGAGCTTCTTTAGCATCGAGTCTTGCTGCAAAGTAGGTCGTAGCAGCTTAATAGCAAGTGCACCGATAAAGGAGGTAGTAACAATCGCTAGGGCCACGTAAACCACATAGTCGCCTATCCAGCCTTGCAGCGCATCGGTCAATACCCCTAATAAAATAGTAACCTTGCCATCCCACTGGAATGGAATGATAAATAAGGCGATACCAAGGGCGGAAAATAACAGGAATTTCCACAATGCTGCTCGCCATTGTGTGCCCTCTGGTGTTTTTGGATCGACAGCATTGTTACCTAAAACTGGCTGCTGTGACTTACTAATATGACTCGTCATTTTATTCCTCCATGATAGGCGACGACCGCCAATGTTTCTTTCGCTTTTTGACCGATCCTTGGGTTGAGCGAATGAGTCGATTCAGTTTCTTATGGGTAAATTTCTGATGGTTCGGTTTTTCAATCTCTCAAATAAATAAATAGCGATACCGTATCATCGATACCGTATTTAACAATGAGTTTTTTATCTGCCTCTTTATGTCCTTCATTCAGCACACTTTAATATAGCCAGCCTCACTATTGTTAGTGTTCTTACTATTAATGTCACTGCCTTTAACCTTTAACTAAAACAACTAAAACTCTTACCCATTTCGGTTAGAAATGCATCAGATTCATCAACTTCATAAATAATAGGTTGCTTGCCTTTAATATCTTCTTTCAATGCATCTAGCAGTTGCTGTTTGGCTGTAATTCTACGATAACCAACACCAAAGCCTGCGGCTAATGGCTCAAAATTCGGCGTCTTAATATTAACCCCGATCAGTGGCAACCCGCCCTCCTCCATATAACGACGAATCTCGCCATAGCCTTGGTTATTCCACAGCAGGACAATTAACGGCAGCTCAAGCTCAGCGGCGCAGATGAGCTCGGCAATCGTAAACTGAATACCACCGTCGCCAATCAAGCTAACCACCGGACTGTTTGAGCCAATCATAGCCCCAATTGCAGCAGGCAAACCATAGCCTAACGTGCCAAATCCAGTCGATGAGTTAAACCATCGACGCGTTGCCAACGCTTCAAAGCCAAGGTTGCCGCTATAGACAGGCTGGGTCGAATCACCAACAAAGATAACGTCTTCTACCTCATCCCGAATCAGCTGCAGCAGCGCATTTTGACCCGCAAAATCTGGTGTCATGTTTTCTATAAGTGACTGTTTTGCATCAGCTACTCGCGCTACTGCTTGATGGTTTAACGCCTGATCCTCTAAACGGCTACACAGCCCACTGATAGCCACTTGCGCATCGGATAATACGGCGATATCGGCTCTAAAAGGACGCTGCAATTGCTGAGCATCGCAGTCAATGCGAATCAGCGTGCCATTGATTTTAAACTCACCATTAAAGAACACGTCATAATCAGTCTCACCCAGCTCAGTGCCAATGGCTAATACTAAATCAGCCTCGCTAATAACAGCACGGCCGGTATCTAATGACTGATTGCTACCCAAACTCAACGGATGATTAGGTGGTAGCAACCCTTTAGCATTGATGGTCAAAAAAGTCGGTGCATCGATAAGCTCTGCCAGTTTTTGTGCATCATGGTCGACATCAACACAGCCACCACCATAAAGAATCACGGGATTCTTTGCGGCTTTCAAAGTTTCAACAATCAAATCTAATTGCGCAGGATTGGGCAGCGGTCGCATCACTTGCGGAAAGGTCAAGCCATTCGTATTATCTTGACCTTTTGCAATATGACTCAAGCTAGGAGGCTTGGCGACATGACTGGCATCGGCGGTAATCACATCAATAGGTAGCTGGATATGCACGGGGCCCGGACGCGCGCCATTAAACAAAGCAAAAGCTTCAGCGATGACTTTCGGTAATGCTTCAGGCTGCCAGATGGTTTTGCTGGTGAGCGCTACCTTACTAACCATGCCTTGTTGGTCATGCAATTCATGCAAGTGCCCTTCACCGCTACCCGTATCTTTTACCTTATTGACACTAGAGATTACCAGCATTGGGATAGAGTCAGCCAAGGCTTGCGCCATAGCAGTCATGATGTTGGTCATACCGGGGCCAGTAATGATAAAGCAGACGCCAACTTTGCCAGACGCACGGTAATAGCCATCAGCCATAAACCCAGCACCTTGCTCGTGACGCGGTGTCACGTGGCGAATACTGGTACTCGGTAGACCTCGATATAGCTCGACCGTATGGACACCCGGAATACCAAATACGGTCTCTACCCCATAATACTCTAGCCATTGCACGAGCAGCTCACCGCAGGTTAGAGACGGCGTGGCTGGTGCTGAAGCAGGCGTTTGCATCGTTTGCGTCATGAGTTAATCATCCTAAAATATTTAATTATTATTTAAAGAAATCGTTAAATCTAATATAAAAACCAATACCACCCTATTAACAAAGGATGAATTTGGCGAAAAGATAACGAATGATGATTAATAGATCGCTTTGACTTTATCGTCGTAGCGGACGCCCGGCAAGATACACAGCATCTCAAACAATAAGTTCGCGGCTAATACAGAGGTGTTACCAAATGGGTCGTACGGTGGTGACACTTCTACTAAATCACCTCCGACGACATCAAGGCCACGCATACCGCGAATAATCTCGATACCTTGCGTCGAGGTTAAGCCACCGATTTCAGCCGTGCCCGTACCCGGTGCAAATGCAGGATCAATACCATCGATATCGAAACTTAGATAAACAGGACCATCGCCTAACTTTTCACGCACTTCTGCCATCAATGGCGTCAGTGACTTATACCAACATTCCTCAGCAGGTACCACGCGAAAGCCTTGCTGGGTTGACCAATCAAACTCTTCAGCACTATATCCAGTGCCACGCAGACCGATCTGCACCACACGATTGCCATCGATGAGGTTCTCTTCGACAGCACGGCGAAATGGCGTACCATGAGCGATTTTTTCACCGAACATCTCATCATTGATATCTGCATGCGCATCAATATGTACCATACCGACAGGGCCATGTTTTTTGGCGAGTGCACGCAGAATAGGCAAAGCAATGGTATGATCGCCGCCCAATGTCAATGGGATAGCACCATGATTCACGACTTTTTCTGTATAGAACTTTTCGATGATATCGATACTTTTTAAGAGATTGAAGGTATTGATAGGTACGTCGCCGATATCAGCGACTTGTAAAGACTCAAAGGGTGCCGCGCGAGTGGCAACGTTATAAGGGCGAATCATGCGTGATTCATCGCGAATCTGGCGAGGGCCCAATCTGGCACCGCTACGGTTTGACGCCCCAATATCCATAGGTACACCAACGAAAGCCACGTCTAATCCTGCTGCATCAGCCTGAGTTGGCAGGCGCATCATAGAAGCAAAACCGCCAAATCTTGGCATGTCGTTGCCGCTCAATGGTTGATTGAATTTCATAATTCACATCCTTGTTTTATGTCGTCGAAATAGACAATTTGTTATATATCAATTTTTATATGACTCTGACAATACCTAAATATCGGTAGGCAGACCATGGTAAAATTCAGAAGTAAACTTCTATTTTTTCGTAGTAAGTTAGATTTAATCGTTATTATTAGAAGTTTTATAAAAGTTTTGGTCAAGACAATAGATACGGGAACATAACTTTCGATGTTAGATGAATTGATAAAAATAGACATCAAAACCTTGCGTAGCTTTATGGCAATCGTGGAGTGTCAAGGCGTGACCGCCGCTCAGTCGCGCTTAAATGTGACGCCCTCTGTTATTAGTGGACATTTAACCCATTTAGAAGATCGCTTGGGTATGACGCTTTGTCATCGTGGCCGCGCGGGTTTTAAGCTGACAGAAGATGGCGCTGCGGTTTACGAGGCTTGCTTGAGTTTTACTGAAGCGGTGGCCAGCTTTCAGCATCAACTGCACTATATTCGCCAATTAGATTCGGTGCGTGGCGGTCATATCCGACTGTGTCTCATTGACCAGATGCCGACGTTTTTTTATGACGCCTTGCGCCAATGCTTGGCTGCTAGCTATCGTGACAATCCACTCATTCATTTTTCTATCGATGTGCAAAGCCCTGAAAGCATGCTGGAGAAGCTGCTGAGTAACGAGAGTGATATTGGCGTGGGTTATTTTGGTAGTTTTCCACCATTACTCACTTTTCAGCCAGCATTTATTGAAAGACAGGTCGTCTGCTGCGGACGCGAGCATAAACTGTTTTATGACTCAGAAAACTTAAGCTTTGAGGACTTGGAACAAAACCATCCATGGATAAAACGAGGGTATATTACTGATATGAGCATCAATCATGTCCGCCCCAAGACGTTAAGCGCTACCACTTATCATATGGAGGCAACCGCGCAGCTGATTTTGGCAGGTCATCATGTTGGCTATTTGCCACGCGATCTAGCAATGCGCTATGAAGAGATGGGGCTGATGAAAATACTACTGCCTGATGAGGCAAGCTATGAAGTGAAGCATCACTGGGCATACCGAGAAAACCTACACAAACATGTGGCAGATTTTTTGAATAAAATGATAAATTTGTTGTCAGAGAATTATTCTAAAGCGTAATTTATCAGCAGATTTTGCTACTCGGATTCTCAGTGTTTCTTAATCACAGTGTCCTAATAGCTGGTGCATTGTCTTGTATTGAAAGTAATGCCTTTAAAGACAAGGCTTTATCTTACTGTTTTGATCATCAGCTGTTAACAATTTGCGACAAAATTTTAGGCGGTCGCTGCTTGGTCTTGGTACTTTAGACCAATGGTTCTTAGCTTCCCTTTGTCATCGACTTCCTTAATAACCAATGACCATTCATCGCTTATCACAACAGTATCGCCTGACACTGGCGCAGTACCTAAGTGTGATTTCACGTACTCGGCCACCGTCTGCTCCCACATGTTTTTTGCGCTGTCTTCATCGGACGTTTTAAGTGTTTTTACCAATGTCTCAGACGCCATAATTCCTGTAAAAAACGGCAAGTCTCCAAGCTTGACACTCGGTGATAGCAACCAATCGCCATAGAAGTCATCGATAGCTTTGCGATCCAATGTCGTGTCATTAAAAATCTTAGCGATTTTGCTCGCGTGATTACCTCTCATGGCATACCAGACACTATCGCCGAATTTTAGCTTTGTGTTGTCATTGACTACTACGATTTGCTGATTACGGACTAGCGCAAAGACACTGATTTCATCTGGATTGATGCCTTTAGAGATACCCATAGGATGACGCCCAATGGCAAATGCACCTGACTTTGCCTCAAACTCATATAGCGTGATACTGGCCTTATCGGATACCCAGACCTCGTGCTCCTCTTTTGGGTCTTTATTGGTTGGAATACGTACTTTAAATAGATTGGCCATCGTCGGGATAGTTGTGCCTTGCAAAATCAATGATAAGACCACGACACCAAAGGCAATATCAAACAGCATAAAGGCATTATCTATACCAGCCATAACAGGTAAAATTGCCAAAGTAATAGGCACTGCACCGCGTAAACCAACCCAAGAGATAAACCCGATCTCTCTGTCTTTAAATTTGAAAGGTTTGACACTGGTATAGACGGCAATAGGACGCGCGACAAAGATCATAAAGAGCGCGATTGCAACCGAATAATGCCAGACATTGAGGACGTTTGACGGAGTGACCAGCAGTCCTAATACCACAAACAGCACCGCCTGAGACAGCCAAGCAAAGCTGTCCATCACTCGCATGACATGCTCAGTCGAGCGCACTTTATGGTTACCGATTAACACACCAGTGAGGTATACCGCCAAAAATCCACTGCCGCCAATGAGATTGGTCGCGGCGAACACAGCCAAGCCAGCGGAGAGGATTAAAATGGCGTACATGCCTTCTGCCAAATGTACCTTGGGCAATAATCGGGATAAGAAATAACCGAATAACAAGCCCATCCCTAGCCCAAAGCTCAGCTGCTGTAGCAATAAAACTAAAAAGCCAGACACTGTCTGACCAGCAGGATCAACATTTAGGGCAATCAAACCAGTGACTAATAAAATAGCCAAAGGATCGTTGGCACCAGACTCAAGTTCAAGCGTGGCTTGTACACGGTCGTTAAGCTTGACACCGCCATTACGTAATAGAGAAAATACTGCTGCCGCATCGGTTGAGCCGACAATCGCTGCCATCAGCAAACCAAAGCGCCAATCGACATCGAGCAGCCAAGTGACAAATACACCTAGCACCATGACCGTGACCAACACGCCCCACGTGGCCAGCGTAATCGCAGGCTTTAGACCCACTCGGAACGATTTAAAGGAAGTGCGTAAACCACCATCTAGCAAGATACAGGCTAAGGCTGCCTGCCCAACGAAATTGGCTAGCGCATATTGAGAGAACTCAATACCCAAGATACCCTGCTCGCCTGCCAACATACCCACTATCAAAAACAGCAACAATAATGGTACGCCTAAGCGCGCCGATAATGTACTCGCCATGATACTGGCGAAAATTAATATCGCGCCTACCAAGTAGAGGATATTTAAGGTATCCATTTTTTAAGCCCTATTTTGTCGTTGTCGTGATTGTATTTGTGGTTATATTTATGATGAGTGGGATATTACTTGATTCAAAAAAAACTTACGTTGTCGCACTGTCAGTAGATATCACACCAGATAAGCGCCTATCAGCGATGGTCAATCGACCACTGCCAAGCGTAACATCTACTATCAAATTTTATAAAAGATATTTTAGCCAAATCATATCCGTTTATAGATGAAAGCTGTCTGTACTACCTCATGTAAACGTCAACTTTTATTCAACGATAATTGTCATCTGTATCAGCTAATCTAAGCCTGAATGCTTAAGCTTGAATGTATTGCCATGTCAGTACTAAGATAGCCGCGGCTATCATCCAAGCGACGACGCCCAATAGTAAAGCCTTATATAAGCTCATATAGCCAATACTGAAAAACACCACAAAAGTATAAATAAGATGCGGGATGACACCAAGCATACTAAATATCAATGCCACTCTTAGATCCGCGGCACTACGCTCAGTACCAACGATGAAATGACTGATCAGGGTAAATGTAGGGAATAGCGGTGCCAATGCCGCCAGATAGAAGAATTTGGTCTGCGCAAATAATTGAATGAGCAAAACCATCAAAGCGCCAATAAGCATTTTTAGCCAAATCACGACGGGGTCATCTCCTATGGAATGATAAGGGCTGGAAATAACCCAATCTACCATGATACTAAAGTCTGCAAACCGACATAAGAGCAATAACTGATTAATTAATCTATAGGATAAAAAAGTGCAAGAAGCCCCATTTAGCAACATTGCTAGATGGGGCTTCTTGCACTTTTTTATGAAGCGAGTTTTTTATTAATTACTCAATCATTTTTTGGCTTCAGCGCGGCACTGATGTCGGCCAGTAGTGGCGGGATATCATGCTTACCAGCGATGACTTCCAACATAACCAGCTTGTCTTTGGCGGCAGCTGCTTGCTTGAGAGCTGCTTTTAACTCACCCGCTGTCTCTGCTTTTAGTAGCAGACTATTATCATCAGTAGCACCAAACGCTTTTGGCATCAGCTGCCAGTCACATTTAGGGATGTCGTTATAATACTGATTTTCACCATGAATCGCCCGCTCAACGGTATAGCCGTCATTATTAATCAGTACAATCACAGGATTGACCCGCTCTTGAATCATGACCGCAATCTCTTGAATGGTTAATAATGCCGAGCCATCACCAATCAGCAAAATACTACGCTTATGCGGCGATGCAATGGCCGCGCCTAAACTCGCCGGCAAAGTATAACCGATAGAACCCCACATAGGCTGTCCATAAGACGTCACGCCTTCTGGCAGACGCACATCACTGATACCAAAATAGGCAGTACCTTGTTCAGAAAACACCAAGTTTTTATCATCAAGCGCATCAGCGATGATATGCCATAAGTCATCTTGACGGATAGCCTCATCATCCTTGCCATGTTGCTCATGCGGCTTTACCTCTTCACAGAACTGCTTTGGCACAATGTTAATATCTGAAGTCATCACCTCATGCAATGTTTTTAGAGCATCTTTTAGGGCAATGGGTGCAAAGTTTCTGCCTGCGATACTTGCACGCTCATAATGCAGGTCAACCACCACATTTTCATCAATATTTTGGCTAAAACCCGCTGTCGTCGTATCCGTATACTGCACGCCAATCTTAATCAAACATTCACAGTTTTCGACCATATCCTTAACGACGGGACGCGATGCCACGCCTGCATAAGTCCCTGCCCAACGATCACTGTTTTCGTCAAGCAAAGTTTTGCCCCACGATAGCGTCGTATAAGGAATATTGGTATCGGCAAGCAACGCTTTTAACTGCTTTTGCAGCCCTAAACGATGCACCATCAAGTCTGCCATAAGCGTGGTGGTTTTGTTTGGCAGAAATTCTATTAGCGCTTGCTTAAAATCATCTAACGCCGCTTGACTGGTGATATCTTCTTCACTATCGACAAGTTTGGTCGTTGGCGGATAAATTGGCGTTTTTGCAACATCTGGTGATAACAGTAAATAACCGGGACGATGCTTTTTAAGAATCAGACGAATAACCCGATCAATCTCAGAAGCAGCATTTTCAGGTGTAATGTGCGCGCGCGCCACAGTCACCGGCTCGACCATTTTAATAAAATGGTTAAATACCCCGTCACCCAAAGTATGGTGAATCCGGCGTTTGGAATCTTGCAATGCTGTGCTTGGTGCGCCGACCACATGCAATACCGGTGCATACTCTGCAAACGAGCCTGCCGTTGCATTAATCGCTGACAGCTCACCGACGCCAAAAGTCGTTACCATAGCGGCAAAACCACGCTCACGTGCATAGCCGTCAGCTGCGTAGCCTGCATTCAACTCATTGGTGTTACCCACCCAGCGCAATTTATCAGAAGCGATAACATTGTCTAAAAATGTTAAATTAAAATCACCGGGCACACCAAATATTTCAGTGGCACCCGCTTCAGCGATTCGATCAAACAAATAATCAGCGATGGTATATTGTTGACTCATTTCTTATCCTTTGACTTATCATTCTAAGTATTGTTGGTTTTTAATTTGATTATGACTAACTATAAAGTACATCCCAGCTTATTTATTTAATGCAAAGCTTTTGGAATGCATATTATAAGAAACTGTTATAACATACATTTATGGCCAGATAACATACCTGTCTTACTAACTTTTACTTTTTTCGTCATAGGTATTGACACTCTTAAAAAACTGCGTATAATACGCCTTCATCAACTAACGACAGTTAATTGATAATCAGCGGGAATAGCTCAGTGGTAGAGCATAACCTTGCCAAGGTTGGGGTCGAGAGTTCGAATCTCTTTTCCCGCTCCAAATTAGCTTGAATAAAGCGCAAAAGCCTCACATCTCTTAATGGGAGATGTGAGGCTTTTTTTTGTCTATTTTTAGGGGATTACGCAGAGCACCTATGATATTCAAATATGGGCGGACTACTGGGCATACAATAATAAAGGCGGCTTTATTAAGCACGTAAAGACGCTTTGCGGGAATTATGAGCTTAGCGCATAAATACAATTTGAGATGATTTCTCAACGCTATGCTCACTTAGATGATGTTGTATGTAAATACTATGGTTATAACTATCCGATTGAAGTACACATATACGTCAGCATGATTTTTAGCAGACAGATAAGTACCAAGAATTAAAAAAGCCAGACAACTAAGCTGTCTGGCTTTTCTTGTGTGCATCATCTATTAAAAACAGTTTAAGGCTTCTATGCCACTACAGTCTCTAACGCTTACGTCCTATAAAGCACTTTAACCACATGCCAGCCAAATTTGGTTTTCACTAAATGTGGGGTAAAGAGTTCGCCGCTGAAGCAGACTTTATCAAATGCTGGTACCATGTCGCCTTTTTCAAACTCACCTAAGCTGCCACCTTTTTTGCCTGATGGGCAGGTGGAGTGTTTCTTAGCCAGTACATCAAACTGCGCGCCTTTTTTGAGTTTGGCAATAATGTCGTCAGCCAATGCTTTATCTTTGACTAAAATGTGTAATGCGCTAGCGGTGCGAGCCATAACGTAAACCTTCATAAAATATTGATTATCAGGGCATTATATCACTACTTACTTTGGTTTCTCACCTAACTTGACTGCGCTATTTTATCAAAAGCCATTATCTACACAGGCGATTTTATAAAGCGCTGAGTTCTTTTATCCAATTTTTCAGGTTTGGAGGGAATTTCAATGTTAGCTCATGTAAATAAATTTTTAATAAATGGACAACCATTAAATGAACAGAAAACAGGTTATCATTACTCTTAAAATGCCCTGTATAACAATGCATAAATACCCATTAACAATTAACCATTAGGAAGAATCTTATGGCAAAATTAGAATCCAACATCGAATTAGAAGCCGCAGCATTCCGTCGTTTATTGGCTCACTTGGACGAGCGTAAAGATGTACAAAATATTGATTTAATGAACCTTGCTGACTTTTGTCGCAACTGTTTATCCAAATGGTATAAAGCAGCTGGTGAAGAGCGTGGGATTGACATCGACTACGAAGACGCGCGTGAGCTTGTTTATGGCATGCCCTATTCTGAGTGGAAAGAGAAGCATCAACAACCAGCAACACCAGAGCAATTGGCACGCTTTAACGACATTGAAGCCGCCAAGAACGAGTCCAATTAAGAGTAATTGTAGTTGCTCTCAATCAATGAATCAATATTGATTGAGAACAACTATAAAAACGCTAAGCAATACTTGGAATACAATCAAGCGAGGCCGCTAGTTTAGCGGCTTTTAGTTTATCTGCTCTCTAAAGACTTGAGCATACTATTAAATACTTTTGTACCTTGTTTTTGCATTTTACGATCCAACGCCCATCCAATTAATGGCACAACTATTCGACCTTCAGACAGCCAAGTCACGTGTGTGGTTCCGTCTCCTAAATCTTTTAGATCAATCATGCCTTTGTTATGTTGCATTCTTATAGGTTTAGATTTTTCGATTTTGTATTGCATATGGGTGGGACGCTCAAACGCCGTAATGCGCTCCCATACTTTAAAGGTGCCCGTTTGTACTGATCGTAAAGCGCCAACGCCATTGCGTTCCTCGTCACCTTCAGTCAACAATTTAGCAGTACCTACAGCTTTAAATAATCCATAGCTAGCGTGGTCACTTAGTGCTTCAAAAACCTCATTAATCGGTTTTTTGACAATGCGTTCTACTTTTATCTTGAACATAATATTATCTCATTAAGGTTAAGATTATTTAGCTTATTGCCATTTCATAAATGAATAAAGCAATCAAACTTTAAGTTATCTGGATTTTGATACAGTATCTTTTGTAAAACGCTCTAAACCAGTCAACCACTACTTACCAATCTATGACTTTGAAGACTGTTACCGCTTAGAGCCTCGACCTTTTGAAGGCCGATTGCCACGTGCAGTAGGTTTGCCATTGCCACGAGATTTATTGCTATCACCAAAAGGACGCTTATCTTTAGAACCTTTCGGCTTTCTAGCACCATCCTTTGAGTGTTTGGTACTTCCCTTTGCGGCGCCCGTTGGTTTTGAAGATGATTTTGGCTTTGATGAGCTATCAGTGCGAGCTTTTTTTCGAGGCGCATTCTGAGACTTCTTGCCCGATTTATTGTCCTCTGAAGAAGACGCTCCTATAGACTTCAGTAAAACAGACAGCTCTTTTTCGGTCAAATCTCGCCAGTCTCCAACGGGAATTCCCTTAAGACTGACATTCATAATCCGTGTACGTTCAAGCTTCACCACTTCATAGCCAAAATGCTCACACATACGGCGAATTTGGCGGTTCAAACCCTGAACTAGCGTGATGTTAAACACGGTGGGTGCGACCTTAGTAACCGGGCATTTCTTTGTCATCTGCCCCAAAATAGGCACACCACCGGCCAAACCCTCGATGAAACTATCGGTGATCGGTTTATTGACCGTGACCAAATATTCTTTTTCGTGATTATTGCCAGCACGTAATACCTTATTCACCAGATCGCCATTGTTGGTCAAAAAGATTAAACCTTGGGAGTCCTTATCCAAACGACCGATGGGGAAAATACGTAAACTATGTCTCACAAAATCGACGATGTTGTTTTTCTCAGAGCTCTCGGTGGTGCTGACAATACCTACTGGCTTATTCAACACAATAAAAACAAAATCATCAGGCTCTCGTGGCTCAATAAGCTGGCCGTTAACTTTTACCGCATCTCCAGCGACTACTTGCGCGCCTACTTGAGCACGCTTGCCATTGACGTACACATTACCTTGTTCAATAAAGCGGTCAGCGTCGCGTCTGGAGCAAATACCGCTTTCGCTGATGTATTTATTTAAACGAGTCGAGGAAGCGTTAAACATAAAGCACCGTTTTACTTAATAAAAGGCTTTTCCTGCTAAGAAAAAAACCTAAATTGAATGAATAATTAATAACTGGATGGCTCGTATTATATAGGAAACTCAGTGCTCATTTGTATCGTCGCTTTTAGAAAACCAATTGACTTCTTATATCAAATTGAAAGCACAGAGCAATCAAACCCACCCTTCTTCCAAAAGCTGCTCGGTGTTACTTATTTTGAATTCATGATATAAATTGAAGAATACCGCAGGGTCTTCAATGTTATCGAGCAACTCGCGTTTATTAAGCGCCACAAACATCGCCAGCGCATAAGCGGCACAATGGATAGTTTTTTTGGGATTAAAATCACGATCAGTAAAGGCCTGATATTGCATGACTTCCTCATGCAGATGCGGGTTTTGCTTTAGGGCATTGATATACAGCCAGTCATAAAATGTCGTCAACGGCTCTACGCTCCATTCCATGCCAAAATAATTATAGCCAATCAGCTCACCTGAAGTTATTAAGCGCTCGTCCTTTTTGGCTTGTCTTGGCGGCACACTTAGCAAGTCGATATAAGGGCCATCATCCTCAAAAACCATACTGCTTTGAAAGGCGTTTTCGACACTATATTGCTGCCCATCTTGCTCATTCGTGAGCTTTAAGCTCAATGGACTGAGCGGAAAACTCAATTTATTGCCCGATTTACTCGATAGCTCTAGGACATGACTAAAGCCATACTTTTTACGAATGACTTGATGCATATCATTAATGGATTTTTTCTTTTGGCGACTCGCAAACCCCACATGCCGCTCAAACCGAACCATGTCCGTTTTGACCAGATTATCACTGTTGGTTCTCGGCATGAATACGGGTTTATGTTCTACAGCATCTTGTCTTTGATCCACAGGGTTCTGTGTTTGTTGCATAGCAATGTGCCTTATATCAATAATCTTGTATAAATGTTCTTTTGTAACGGCTTTTTTATAACAGCTTTGGCATAAACAGTATTTTAAAATAACTGTCATGCGAATTTAGGACATACCCTACTCTTAGCGCTTGCTACCTACTCAGCAGCATCTAATAAGGTGTTAAGCTCGTCCACCATGGCATCGTCTATGATGTTGTCCTCAACATAGCTCACTGTCTCATCTATAGTGTTCAGATCCATTTCTCGAATACCTAAGCTGGCTAGCTGCTTATTGATCGAGTCTAAACTGTCATTCTCTTCGGTATCGTCCAATAGATTTTCTTCGAATCTGCCTCTAACGAACCAGTACATTTTTTCTAATACGGTTTCTTTTTTGGTCAAAGTAGAATAACCGTCACCATAAATGAACAAGTTAAAATGATAAGGTATCTCTACATCGTTAATGAAAAAGGTGCGCTTGCACTCTAGTGTATAAGCTTGAATCTCCTTGTCCTCAGCGGCTAGGTCCTCAGCGTCTAGGTCTTCAATACCTTCATCATTTTTATTGTCTTCATCATATTCAATCACTTCTTTTACCAACTCGCCTAGGATTTCATAGCGCCCTGCTTTGACCTTATGATTATAAATGATAGAGGACTCCGCGATTGCGTCAAAAATAATCGCACTGACGTCTAACGTATGATTGTCAATATCATAAAAACTCTTTAGCGCGGGTAAAAACTCGGTCAGCTTTTCTTCAGGTACTTGAATGAGAAACTGCTGCTCGTATATTTTAATCATGTCTTCAGGCGCATAAGTGTTGGCAGTATCAGTCTCGTTTCTACCAGTCGGCTGCAAAGGTAAAAAATTATACGGGTTATTATTGCTCATTCAGGACGGCCTTTTTATTTGGAGGTACTTTGTTAAATTTTTATTGCTGCTAATTGCTATTAGATAATGAGTGATACATAAAATACCGCTCACACTCTGGCAGCTCATACTCAATGCTATCAATAATCTCATTACGCTGTTTAGTGATAAGTCGATAACCACTAATTACCAATGACTAATCACGCAATTATACGGCAGGTTACCATTATACGTCTTATAGTGCTTGTCGATACATTTTTACCCGTACAGTTTCGCCTTAGGAGGCCAAATACTGCTTTTAACCATGAAGCGTGGTTATATCCACTAAGCATCTCGTTAATAACGCACGTTCATCTTAATGAACCCTTATCGTTAAGCACTTAGGATTAAGAAGGAAATAGCACCACATCATCCTCTTCTTGCCAAGGCTGGTACTTTTTCATTGCCTGCAGGAATGATGGATGCGCCAGCCAATCTTGCAACCAGCGCTGTAGATTTGGGTAAGGTAGATCATAAAAAACATCGCGATCCACATGCGCAAACTGACGGACAAAAGGCATGATGCCAATATCGGCAATCGTTATGCTATCGCCTAGCAAATAAGGGTTTTTAGTCAGCAGTTCTTCTAGCACCTGTAAAAAGACTTCGCCCCGTTGTCGATACTCTTCCTGAGTCATCTCAGGATGACGGTCGGCGTACTTATAACGATCTAGCCAATGTTTAAATTCGTTATCGTTTTTATCGATCAGAGCGTTGGCCTGTTGCAAAACCTCTGAATCCAGCAACCTTTGCGGATCTTGCTGCTCAAGCACCCACTCCATTATCTCTCTACTCTCTTCAATCACCCTACCATCAGCCAGTTGCAAAACAGGCACTGTAGCTTTGGGACTTATCGCTAGCATCTGCATCGGTTTATTTTTGAGCGTTATCTCCCGCAGCTCCACTTGTAACTCAGCGAATAAGATGCCAAGCCTAGCACGCATGGCATAAGGACAACGACGAAAAGAATACAGGCGATGCAGTGGAACAGTCATAATATCTCTCACAGGTAACTCAAAATCAGGAAAGAAGAATAAAAAAGACCTCGCCCCTAACTCAAAGCAAGGTCATTACTTTAGCATTTATTTATAAGAACAATAATCCCAGACCAATCACAACGCCACTGACAATCAACACGATGACACAAAAGCCCATGATATCTTTGGCTTTTAGTCCAGCGATTGCTAAGGCGGGCAATGCCCAAAATGGCTGGATCATATTTGTCCAAGCATCGCCCCATGCCACCGCCATGGCAACTTTTGCAGGGTCACTACCAAGCATTTCTGCCGCTTCCAACATAATCGGCGCTTGCACTGCCCACTGTCCACCCCCTGACGGGACAAAGAAGTTGACGAGTCCTGCACTTAAGAAGGCAAAAAGTGGCAACGTGTCTGCTGACGAAACGCTGACGAACGCTTCTGACATAACAGCTGCCAAGCCAGACGCCGTCATCATACCCATAATGCCTGCATAAAACGGAAATTGGACAATAATTGCGCCTGCGCCTTTGACCGCTTCTTGCACGGCAATCAAATACTTGCGCGGTGTTCCGTGAAATATGATGCCAAGGAACAAGAACATAAAGTTGACCAAGTCGAGCGTCAATGCAAAGCCGTTTTGCACAAAATAATAGATGATAAAGGCTATGCCCATGACACCGATAACCATCGATAGTATCCAGCTGTTTTCCAAACGCTCTGCTGGTGTCATGGCTGATTTTTCTGGTAGTTCCTCAATGATTGGATCAGCCAACACTTTTGGATCCACCGTCACCGTATCTTCTTTTTTTGGCATCATCAGACGGTTTAATAACGGCACAATAATAACCAAGGCTGCAACGATAATTAAATTATAACTCGCAAAGATAGTCGCACTCGTCGGAATGATACCAATTTTATCAACGAACGGATGGCCTTCTGTGGCAATCGATAGAGGAATCGATCCCGAGAATCCGGCATGCCAAATAATAAAACCAGAATAAGCACTGGCAATCAATAAGCGGTAATCGACATGTTCAACACGCTTCGCTAATTCTTTGGCGAATAACGCACCGATGACCAAGCCAAATCCCCAGTTGATCCAACTCGCTGCAAGCGAGACTAAGGTTACTAAAATAATCGCACTACCGGGCGACTTGGCAAAGCCGGCAAGTTTGCCCAATCCTTTTTTAAATATTGGGCTGCTTGCCAATACAAAGCCAGTGACGAGTACCAGTACCATCTGCATTGAGAACGCGAGTAATGCCCAGAAGCCCTCACCCCAATATGCCACCATCTGTACCGGTGAAGAATCGGTTAGACCTAAGCCCATACCAAAAATCACGACGGTTAAGATGATGACAAATAAAAATGGATCCGGTAAGTATTTTTCCATCAAACTATTCGAAAAACGCGTGATTCCCTTCATTGTAAAACTCCCTTTTTATTGAAAATCGTCCCTTACTTCTAACGCTAATGTTACCTCATTCTTCCTTTATATTCTTACTCATTCAGCAAGAATTAGCTCTTATTACGCTGTATTAGCTTCTAAAATCTTCTGTCTCATTAGTTAACAGAAAAAGTCTTTGCAGAGCGATATCGCTCTGCAAAGACTTCTAATGATCAACAACAGTTATCAAAATTTTTTATAAGCTCTCATAGTCTTTGATAATCTGTCAGATGCAATCAATAAATAGATAATATTTAAACTTTTATCTTTTTCACGATAAACAGCAGCAACATCTTTCACTCGCTTATGATAACAATGCGAACACTGACCCTCAATAATAATTTTCACTCTTAAAGGATATGGTACTCATAGGCTCCTTTAGGTGTATGACAATGGTGAGATCATAAGAAATAAAATTGGAGGATACAAACGTTTAATCTAATTATCAAAATAGAAATTAAATGAAATCTATTGATTTCAAACACCTATCTTAAACGTGTCATAAGCGAGTAACAGTTATCTTTATAAAGAATTCAATTGCTTTTACTTATCGTAGGATATAGATTTGAGGGAGCCGTGCGGACAAAATGATGGATTCATCGCCTTTCAAAAATAGCTAAGAAATTCGAGGATGACATAATGAAAAGCAATTCAACACTCAATGTAAATGACAACGTAAAAGACAATGTAACTGAACAAGAATGGCAGATGCGAGTCAACCTTGCCGCTTGTTATCGATTGATTGCCTTGTATGGCTGGGATGATTTGGTCTTTACTCATATTTCGGCACGTGTGCCAAATACTGAGGATGAATTTTTGATTAACCCTTATGGTTTACTATTTGAAGAGATTACCGCCTCTAGTCTGGTCAAAGTCAATCAAGCTGGTGAAAAAGTGTCGTCATCAGAATTCGATATCAATCCTGCAGGGTTTACCATTCATAGTGCCGTCCACGAAGCTCGTAGTGATGCCCATTGCGTTATCCACCTCCATACCAGCGACGGTGTGGCTGTATCTACCCAACAGCAAGGATTACTGCCTATCTCGCAACAATCCTTATTTCCATTATCTAACTTGGCTTATCATGACTATGAAGGTGTCGCTTTGAACCCTGAAGAAAAAGTGCGCTTAGTGTCTGATCTTGGAGAAGCCAATTTCATGATTTTACGCAATCATGGTTTGCTCACTTGTGCAAGCACTGTGGCCGATGCCTTTTTAAACATGTACATCTTGCAAAAAGCGTGCGAGGTCCAAATCAAAGCGCAGAGCGGCGGCAGTGAATTAACCTTGATATCACCGCAAATATTGGCTGGCATTCAAGCGGCATCGAAGCAAGTAACTAAAGAAGCCAATGGTGATATTGCGTGGCCGGCCTTATTAAGAAAGCTGCACCGAACTGATCCGTCTTTTGAGGAGTGAGCCAATAATGATAACGCTGAATGAATGGCAACAACAGGGACAATTCGTATTTATTGACGGTCAGAAAATTTTTACCCGTCAGGGTGGAGATAAAAATGCGCCAGTATTACTGTTAATTCATGGTTTCCCCAGTGCCAGTTGGGATTGGGAAGGTATGTGGGAGAAGCTCACTGAGCATTATTACGTTGTCACTCTCGATATGTTGGGGTTTGGCTTGTCTGACAAACCCAAAGACGCGCGCTACTTAATTAGTGAGCAGGCTGATATTTTTGAGACTTTTTTGCAAAATCTTGGCATCCATGACTATCATATTTTGGCACACGATTATGGTGACACAGTCGCACAAGAGTTATTAGCTAGGCAAGTTAGTGGCAGTAGTGACAATAGTAAAAGGCGCATTGACAGTGTTTGTTTTCTAAATGGTGGCCTGTTTCCTGAGACTCACAAACCAATCTTGATTCAAAAATTATTATTGTCGCCCT
The DNA here is from genome assembly GCF_040309625.1 of Psychrobacter sp. 78a-MNA-CIBAN-0178. Classification (NCBI taxonomy): domain Bacteria; kingdom Pseudomonadati; phylum Pseudomonadota; class Gammaproteobacteria; order Moraxellales; family Moraxellaceae; genus Psychrobacter; species Psychrobacter sp. 78a-MNA-CIBAN-0178. The sequence continues at coordinate 40,069 of NZ_JBEOOZ010000002.1, read as the reverse complement.
TAGGTCCTTTGGTATCCAAATTCATTAATAAGCAGAAGTTTGCGGATAATTTACAACAAATATTTGGGCCAGCAACGCCGCCAACCCCTGAGGTCATCGAAACGTTATGGCAGCTGTTAACTCATAATAATGGTCTAGCAGTGATGCATAAACTGATTAACTATATACCACAACGTCAACAATATCGTGAACGCTGGGTAGACGCGATTATCAATAGCAGCATACCAATTAAACTGGTTGCAGGTGCCAAAGATCCCATCTCGGGTAAACATATGATTCAGCGTTACCGTGAATTGATCCCGAATGCCAATGTTGCTGAGATGTCAGCGTTGGGACATTATCCACAAATTGAAGATGCCGATGCTATCACCGCCGAATACCTAAGCTTTAGAAGTAATGTGAATTAAAGAATATCTGCACCAAAATGAGCAAGGAAAGGTATGTGAAAAAGCGTCGTTAAGTGACTAGTCAAATCTCGCACTCGTCACCACTGTCAGCGGTCTGACATTACCGTCAGGCTTTGCTTCGACCTTCGACCTTCGACCTTTGGCATTTAACATTTAAAACTTAACACGCTTTAGATTCTGGTAGAGCATATCTGACGCTATCAACCACTTCATTACGCTGTTCAGTGATTAATTGATAACCTTTAACCATACCATTATAAGGTAGGTTGCCCTCGTGCTGCCGATAATGCTTGTAGATACTTTTTTTCACTATCGACGCTCGCTCAGACTCATCTAGTTTGGCAAATCCCTCTGGCAATCTTATATGAGCCAAGCGCGAAGCAGCACCACGAGCCATCCAGTTCACGTCCGCAGTAAACTCAAAGTTTACCTCTGCTCGCAAACTATATTTTGGCAACCGGCTAGGATAATGTGTTAAGTCATCTTTAATTTGGGCAATATCTTCTGCAAAAGGTGCATGAGGTATCTCAAGCACTGTAAATAATGCTATTAAAAACTCATCAGCAGTAAAATATTTATCAAGATAGCTGCTATCAAGCCCGAGATATTTGTTCGACAATACATGACGCAGTCGCTCACAAGCAGGAATGGTATGCTTGATAGGATAACCCATGGCTTTGACAATATCTTGCGGACGCAGCTCAAGTGTTGCTATCTGATTGATCGCATACTGTGCAAGAAGATGACGTGGATGATAATGACGGGTATATTTGGATTGGTTGGCAATGTGGCTCATGATATTGAACACCTTAGACTCCTGTAACTCCGACGAAAAACGTTGAAATAAGCCCAAGTAGGCAAATAAAAACAGGCACAGATGAGGATGTCGGAGTACAGGCTCATGCGCTTTACCAGAATTGTTTTATATCGTGCTGGAAGTTGCAAGGTTTGTACGCTGTCATTAATTAAAATAACGGATGACGATACAAAACTGTTAAACCCACGATAGTGACTCAAGGATAATAGCATATCAGATACTAGAAAATAAATATGGATATTAATACGCTTTAGTAATCAAACAAGTATTAATGTCTTCCTATCATCGTAAAACTCTAAATATCTTTATATTTAAAAGAACTTTAGCAAAATCAGACGATAACTCAATAAAGTTATCCAATATAAAGTTATCCAATGATTCTTAGGCATTGACCTGCATGATATAAAGTCAGTCCCAGCTCAGTAAAGCCAGACTTAATGCCTCCAAAAGATATTTTTGCCTCTTCTAAAGTCTTAAATGGCAAGGGAATACTGTCCCTATTACCTGTCATTATATAATCTGCAAAGCACTTACCCATCAGCGTGCCTGTGGTAATGCCGCGACCGTTATAAGCCGTTGCGGTCAGCAAACCCTCAGCAGGCTCCATGACTCGGAAGATATGATCTTGCGTAAAGCCAAAGCTACCACACCACTCATACTGCCACTTAAATGCTGGCAAATCTGGATAATAGCTTTGTTGCACAGCGTTAGCCCATGATTGGTAAAAGGATTTTGGTTTAAGCTGCGTACCACCGACCGTTCCTAATAATAAGCGATCATCGTCATCACGGCGAAAGCTAGACAAGGCCAAGCGTGTATCCCATGCCCCTGTTTTGTATGGCAAAATACGATCTGCCGCCTCTCCGCTGAGCGGCTCAGATGCAATCTGATAGTAATACACTAGATAAAACGTCTTTTTGATTTCTGTCCACTCGCCTTCGGTATAAGCGTTGGTTGCAATAATAACGCGCTCAGATTTCACGCGCGCTTTAGAAGTCCTTGCATACCAATAGCCATCCACCTTTTCTAAAGTTTCAACAGCGGAATGCTCATAGATAGTGACGCCAAGATCTTTTGCTACTTTGGCCAGCCCTCTCACATAAGCCAGCGGATTTATGGTACCCGCACGGTGATCGAGTAACGCTTTATTGATATTTTTGGTGCCACAATATTCGTGGCATTTACTGCCGGTTAATACTTCAACATTCGCACCGCGACGGCTTAGCTGCTCGTATCTAATATCGACATCGACTTCACCTTTGGCGTTATGTGCCATATGAATATTACCAGCTTGAGTGGCTTGTGCATCGATATTATAACGCTTGATTAAGTCGAATACTAAGCTTGGTGCTTGTCCAAGGGCTTCAGTTAAGCGCTCACCCGCCGCTTCACCTAACGCAATATTCAAATCATCAGGGCGCGCCCACGTTCCTGCATTGACCAGCCCTACACTTTTCCCTGAGCCGCCACTACCGATCGTTTGGCTCTCGAGCAAGATAACCTTGACGCCTTTTTCTGCCAAATGAATCGCAGCCGATAACCCGGTATAACCGCCGCCTATAATACAGATAGTTGCTTCAGTATCGCTATTCATCTGGCTGTAGGTATCAATAATAGGTGCGGTCATATTCCACAAACATTGCTCTTGCAACATCTTATATTCCTTATAAATTACACGTTGTCTACAGTGGAGAGCGTGCTTGTGTCGTTATTAACAGTAGGTTCTTCACGGGGAATAAATTTATCTAAGAATACCCATAGCAAGCCAAATAGCGGCGATAACCAGCAGGCAAAGGCAAAGGGCGCATAAGTAAGGGTCGCAATACCTAGTGTTGCCGCAACGAAACTACCACCCATGTTCCAAGGAATCAGAGGAGATAACAGAGTGCCGGTATCTTCAATAGAGCGCGTAAGCGTCGTGCGCTTATAGCCCATTTCTTGATATTTGTCTTTGAGTAGACGGCCTGGCAATACCAGTGTGGTATAGACGTCACCGATGAGCGTACCGACACCAAGAGTGCTGAGATAAGTGGTAATTACTAAGCCAAATCTTGATTTCACCATCTTATTAATTTTTGCCATGATGGCTTTGAGCGTACCGTAATGCTCAATGGCACCAACGAAGGCTAAGGCAAAGATGGTCAAGGTCACAACCCAAGTCATTGACATAATGCCGCCTTTAGACAGCAGTTGGTCGACGACAGCAAAGCCTGTCTCACTGACAAAGCCATTTTGTAGGACGTTAAAGATATCGTGAACACCCACGCCTTGCATAAAGAACGCGACTAAGCCTGCAACTACTACACCTGATAATACCGTTGGAATAGCGGGCATTTTCATTACCGCCGCAATGACAACGACTACAGCAGGTAATAAAGTAATCACGCTCAAGTTATAGTTGGCCGCTAGTGAGGTTTGAATTTCTTTGATCGAAGATAAATCGACATTTTCTGCACCGTAACCCATCCCAATCCAAGCATAGATAATTAATGCAGTCACCATGGCAGGTACAGTCGTTGGCAACATGCCGCGAATATGATCCCAAAGCTCAACACCAGCCGCTGCTGGCGTTAAGTTGGTGGTGTCTGATAGAGGAGACATCTTGTCGCCAAAAAAAGCACCAGAAACGATAGCGCCGCCCGTTAGTGACGGCGGGATTCCCAAGCCTAGCCCAATACCCATCATAGCAAGACCGACTGTACCAACCGTGCCCCAAGAGGTACCGGTTGCGACAGAAATAATGGCGCAGATAAGACAAACGGAGACTAGAAATGATGAAGGGGAAAAAATGCTAAAACCGTAGTATAAAATCGTAGGGACGGTACCAGCGATAATCCAAGCCCCGATGAGCATACCAACGCCCATCAAGATAATCATGGCCGGTAGACCAATTTTAACAACCTTTAAAAAGCGTTGTTCCATGCCGTCCCAATCACGGCCACGCAGCTTCATAAACAAGCCGGTGATTAAAAGACCGCAAGCTAAGGGAATGTGAGGGGTAAAATCTTTGAATACAAAAAACTGCACCATCAGAATAATGGCAGTCAACACCAGAGGTGCAATATCTAATAAAAAACTAGAAGACGGACCGTAGCCATCTTTAGCTTCGTCATAAGGTTTATCATCCATCATAAGACACCTACCTTCCTTAGTAGTGGTTACTGTTGTCATAGATATAACAGTAGTGGGAACAACCAATCCATGGCTGCTGATAATGCTAAAAAAACGCTGAAAAGAGTACTAAAAAGGGAGTAAAAAAACCTGTTTTTGAAATCATGAATAGTTATTCATCACTTGCGCAGGCTTTCATACCAAAACAATAAATACTTAATAATTGGCTACCAAAACAATTGATACTTGGCTTGTTAAATAGGCGCTGAGCCTACTTAACAAGCGTCACATCACATCACATCACATTCTTACTAGCCAAAGTTGATGCCTTGCGCCAGTGGCAGCTCGGTTGAATAGTTGACCGTATTGGTCTGACGACGCATATAAGCTTTCCATGCATCAGAACCTGATTCACGACCACCGCCGGTTTCTTTTTCGCCGCCAAATGCGCCGCCAATCTCAGCGCCACTGGTGCCGATATTGACGTTAGCGATACCGCAATCACTACCGCGATCGCTGAGGAACGTTTCAGCTTCACGCAAGTCATTGGTAAAGATACAAGAAGACAGCCCTTGTGGTACATCGTTTTGCATCGCTAGCGCATCGTCAAATTCTTTATAAGGCATGACATATAAAATCGGTGCAAACGTCTCACTACGTGCTACGTCATTTTGCTCATCAAGCTCAACAATGGCAGGGGTCACATAATAGGCATCGGGGAACTTATCCATCAGCACCCGTTCGCCGCCCGTGACTTTACCGCCAGTATTTCGAGCCTTTTCTAACGCCGCTTGCATGTTATTAAAGCTGTCTTCATCAATCAGTGGACCGACCAAATTGCCTTCGAGCGGGTGGCCGATGCTCACAGTATCGTAGGCAGACTTAACGCGCGGTAAGATATCGTCTTTGACCGACTCATGAACGAATAGACGGCGTAAAGTGGTACAACGCTGTCCTGCCGTTCCTACTGCTGAGAATAAAATGCCACGTAGCGCCAAATCTAAATCAGCCGTCGGTGCCAAAATCATGGCGTTATTGCCACCAAGCTCAAGCAAGCATTTACCAAAACGCTCAGCGACTTTAGGTCCTACTTCTCGGCCCATGCGCGTACTGCCGGTGGCACTGACCAAGGCGATGTCTTTATTTTCAACCAACGCATTACCGATATCGGTTTTACCCAATATAATTTGCGATAGATGTGCGGGTGCTTTACCAAATTTTGCCAAGGCTTTTTCAAATAACGCTTGGCAAGCTAAGGCGACGAGTGGGGTTTTTTCTGAAGGTTTCCAGATGACAGGGTTGCCACAGACGATGGCCAGCGCCGTGTTCCAAGACCAAACGGCAACGGGGAAGTTAAAGGCCGAGATGACGCCGATGACACCCAGTGGATGCCATGTCTCACGCATGTGGTGACCTGGGCGTTCCGAGGCGATGGTTAGACCATAAAGCTGACGCGATACGCCCACGGCAAAGTCACAAATATCAATCATTTCTTGTACTTCGCCAAGGCCTTCTTCTTTAATTTTTCCGGCTTCTAGCGATACTAAGATACCTAAGTCTTCTTTGTGTTCACGCAGGACTTCACCCAATAGACGAATCAGCTCACCACGTTTAGGGGCAGGAACGACACGCCATTCTTGAAAGGCTTTTTTGGCATTTTGGATTTTAGTATCGACGTCGGCCACTGTATCTAACGTAACTTTACCGATGACTGAGCCATCAATTGGGGTGGTGACTTCAAAGTCGCCATTTTGATAGTGTGCTTCTTCTACGCCCATTGCAGACATATATTGCTTAATCATAATCAATCCCTTGCATATTGGTATAATGGTTTACTACGTCCTTGACTGACTTATAAAATTACCCTGCTACCTACTAAGTTGCAAAATAATAAATTTCTTGCAGTCATTCCTTTTTGGAATGACGTGCTAATAAGTCGGCTATAAGCTAGACATTTCTAGCCTAAATCTTACTAAATACTGACACTAGACAGGCACTGCTCAAGGCTTTGCGCCTGCATCGCTTCATACAATGCCATCTCATCGTAAATGACTGCCCCCAAATCACGCTCAAACTCTTGTTGGCTTGAGTAACCGTCATATTGGCTTGGCTGCGCCTGTTGCAGATTCGATTGGAAGATACCGGCGGCACTGACGGGCAAAAAGTCCTCATAAACGATGGGTTCAATGCGAAGCACTTCATCATTAATCAGAGCAGTCAGCTTAGCATTAGGCAGTTTATTCAAATCATCAGTGCTTAAGGTCGCGGCTAACAATGCTTGACCGTCCTCAGAATCAAGGGTGCTGTCCGTCAGCTGGTAATAAAAATACGCCAGCCCCTCATCGTGTAGAGTTTGATAATCATCAGGAAAAGCGGTAAATACCTTGGTTAAAATTTGATTATACTGAGCCGCATTGTCCTCATTTGGGGTAGCACCAAGCTGGCGGCGAGCTGCGGCCAGTAATTCATCATAAAGCGCGCGGCCCTTTTGCGTTAACGCCACACCGCGTTGTTCAATCTCTCCAAAGCGCGCGGTATGATGGCCTTGCTCATACTCCTCATGGCTAGCGTCTGAGTTATTAGCAACTTTAAAGCCAACCGCTTCTTGTAGCGCCTTAAAACTGGTTTGCCTTAATAAGATAGGACACGCTCTACGCGGTGGCCCTTCGATAATGGCTTTTGAGGGTATGCCTCTTGCTTGCATGCCTTGTTGTACGGCATCAATATCCAAGGTTCTAGGCGTTAAATGATTGATATGTGGACCCTTAAAGCCGACCACATCAGCGACGAGCGGATGCTGATTTAATAGACGCTGATAGAGCGCTTTTGCCACCGGCGTTTTATCATGCCAACGAAATGTCTCTAACGCTTCTTGGACAAATTGCTCTGCTTGCTCAGTAGTCAAACCACCTTGCGCCTCAAAGACTTCAATAAGCTCAATGACGCCAGTAGTGAATATCTGACGCTGCGCCAGTGTGGCCGTGGCTTCTTGTTGTAAATTTTCATCGGCAATCAAATCTAAACGCAATAACGAGGTAAAAACGCGAAAGGGGCTTTTATGCAATGAATGCGAGTCAAGTGCGCGAAAAGCTGTTGAATGCACCGGCACGCCAGCAGGCGCTAAATCGTAGTAGCCGACAGGGTGCATACCCATCACGGCAAAAAGACGGCGCATCATGCTCAGCTCTGCTGCGCTACCCAGCCGAATCGCCCCGTGGCGCTCCATGCTTAGGCGCTCAATCTCGCCCGTATGCAGCAGTTGTGATTTGATATCAGGATGTGAGGTTAATACTTCGGTATTGACCTCACTGACCAAATCAACCAAGTCGCCGTATAGCGGCACCTCGTTCTGATACATGGCTGACATGGCCATAGAAAAATGATGGCGGATATCATCGCTGCAGATAAAATCCTTATCTGGACTGACGCTACTATTTTTCACAAATAAACATCCTTGTAATAGAGTTAATAAATCTTTAGCTTAATAATAAGTATTTTGTTTCGAGCATTTGGTTATGACGATGCGCTATCTATCCTAAGCACGCCTAAGCACTCCTAAACATGCCTAAGCACTCCTAAACATTAAGCGGCAGGCAATCCATCAGGAAGCGCGATGAGTACCTCTTTTAGAATATCCAACCCTTCTTTTAGGGTGTCAGAATCTATGGTAAGTGGCGGTAATAAGCGAATGATATGGCGATATTGCCCACTTGGCATCAGCAATAGACCACGCTCGCGGGCTTTGGTTAATACTTGCGCCATCACACTTGGATGCACATCATGCTCAGGATGGCGCAGCTCGATACCGCGCATCGCACCGATACCAGTAAGACCAAATAACCAAGGTGAGATACCTTCTTGCTGCCATTGGCTGATGGTCGTCTCAATCGTCTGGGCATAATGCTTGGCTGACTGCCAAATGTCATTAGCTTGCATGATATCAAGCGTGGCATTGGCAGCGGCGCAAGCAACTGGATTGCCAGAATAAGTACCGCCCAAACTGCCTTTAGGAAGACCATTGACCACACTAGCCTTGCCTATGACCGCACCTAATGGCAAGCCGCCTGCGATACTTTTGCCAAGTAAAATAAGGTCAGGCTCAATCCCTAAATTGGTAAAAGCAAACGGCGTACCCGTACGACCATAGCCGGATTGAATTTCGTCCATGATGAGTAACATGCCGTGCTCATCACAAAACTTACGTAGATATTGCGCAAAGGTGGGCGACATCAATTGAAAACCGCCTTCCCCTTGTACAGGTTCGACGATGATGGCACCGATATTATCGATATCGGTTTCTACCATAAATAAACGCTGGAGCGCATCAATCGCTTGCTCGTCGCTGATATTGTTATCGGGGCTGGGGAAAGGTATGTGATAAACGCCGCTCCCTAATGCACCAAGCCCGCGCTTATAAGGCGCGACCTTACCATTGAGATTGACCGCAGCCAGTGTGCGCCCATGAAAGCCACCATCAAACGCAATGACGCCTGTGCGACCCGTCTTCATGCGTGCTATCTTTATAGCGTTTTCGGTTGCTTCTGCGCCGCAGTTGGTGAGCATCCCTGCCAGATCGCCGCTAATAGGCACAAGCTCACACAATCGCGGCATAAAGCTTTGATACGGCTGATGCGCTGCCGCATTGTAGGCATAGTGAATCAGCGCCTGGGCTTGCTGAATGATGGCGTCAACGATGTGAGGATGGCAATGACCAAAGTTTAAAACGCCGATACCGCCGACAAAATCGATATAGCTGCGGTCATTGTCGTCCCAAACTCTGGCATTTTTGCCTTTGACGAGCGTGAGCGGATGCACCATCGTAAAGGCATCGGTCACGTTATAAAGCTTGTCCATGATGAATCTCTATCTCTTCCTTGAGTTAGACTCATTTCAACAAAACATCATTCCGGCAGCAAACGAATAATAGTTGTGGTGGCATTCCTTTTTGTCATTGCCAGTAAATTAGCTCCCTAAACGAATCCTTTAAAAACAAAAAAAACTGCGTATTAAGGCAGTTTTTTTAGCTTGTTAAATTTTCACAGCAAACAACTTTGCAGGATAAAAAAAACAAGACCAGTGCTATAAAAAACACTTTAGATTATCGAAAAAAACAGCAGGACATTATAAAACCAACCCTAACGCCTTTTCACGCTCATCTGAGATTGCTAAATAAGCCGTAATCCATTCTAAAACCGCTTTGACCTTATGCGATTGCCCTGAAGCAACAGGATAAGTCACATAATAGCTGCCGCGACCCTTTGCCGCATAATCCCACGCCAGCACTAAAGCGCCTGATTGTAGCTCAGGCTCAACCAAGCGTAACGGCACTAAGGCTATACCATAGCCCAGTAAGGCGGCAGAAATGCAAGCATGAAAAGTCTCAAAACGTGGCCCTACAAAAGTGCCATCGACGCTGATATCTTGTTGCTTAAAATACTCATACCACGCACTTAAGCGCGAACTTATTTGCAATAACACATAGTCATTTATACACTCAGTACTCAGTGTTTTATCTCGCAAATACTGCGGCTGACAGACCGCAACGCAGTATTCATCGAACAGTTTTATGGCCTCCATATTGCTCCACATGCCATCGCCATACAAAAAAGCAATATCGACATTTTGGTCTTCAGAAAAAAATGGCCCCGCCAGCTCTTTAATATCCAAGTTAATAAGCGGATATTCTTGACTAAAGCCACTGAGTGCTGGAATCAACCAACGGGCACAAAATGTCGGATGTGAGACGATTTTTAGCAGCTCGGTATTACTGCTATGCGACATCAAATTGGTGGTCGCCACCTCGATATGTTTTAAAATCTCTAAAACTTCAAGATAATATGACTTGCCAGCAGGGGTCAGTGAAATCCGGTGCGGCGTCCGATAAAACAAAGACAGGTTTAGCATCTCCTCCAACTGCGCCACTTGCTTACTGATGGCGCTTTGGGTCATGTGCATCTCTTGCGCGGCATTGGTAAAACTCAAATGACGAGCAGCGGTCTCAAAACATTGCAGCGCCGTCGTTGAAGGATATCGTCTAAAGGCTAATGGTTTATTGGTGTCGGTTTTCATAGATTGCTTTTCTTTTATCCCATCTTAGGGCGTGTTTTCAATTCATTCGATAGTCATCTAAATGGGCTAAAAATGGCTAAATCTTGCCAAACATCGTCAAATAGCTGGTTAATATCCCGATATTATCTGCGCTGTTTTTCTTGTTTGACAGCAATTTATCTCATTTTTATCGCCATTTTTGAAATGAATACACGCCCTAGTAAAATATCAATGATTATTTAAAATCACGTTATCAGGCATTCCTAGCCTATGCCTATCCTTATGGCGTCATCATACCTATATTCAAGCGTAAATAGCGATACCTCACTATAAGCGCTATGTAACTGACACTGATGCCATCATCGGATTTACTTAACCATTCAATCAGTTACTCGGTCGCCAATTTTAAAGACTCTCCTACAAAAAAACGGTCGATTCCTGATAAAATAGTAGGGTCTGATGATAGGCTCTGACATACCGCAACTGATTTGCTATCTTGCCCTCCTCTTTTTCATCATTACGACCTATGCCGCCATGTATTTCCGACATCACGCTTAAACTCATGAATTATTTTTCAGCTAATTTGCACTATTAGCGCCTTCTTTATTTGTATTGGATCATATGAAACATAACCTCGAGGTGAGCGCAAATGCTCGCCGAACTCAGTATTTCCAAGTATTCTTAATGGGCGTCAGCGCCTTTATTATGAATACTACCGAATTTGTCCCCGTTGCCCTATTAAGTGACATCGCCCAAGATTTTTCCATCACTACAGCAGAAACTGGCTGGATGTTGACGCTGTATGCTTGGATTGTCGCGGCGATGTCATTGCCATTGATGCTACTTACCAGCCGTTTTGAGCGTAAAAGCTTACTTTTGGGCTTGTTTGTGGTATTTATTGCCAGTCATGTATTGTCCGTATTTGCTTGGAGCTTTGATGTATTGCTGATTAGCCGCGTGGGCATTGCACTTTCGCACGCGATATTTTGGTCCATCACCGCCGCGATTGCGATACGCGTGGCACCTGAAGGTAAAAAAGCACTGGCGCTTAGTGTACTTGCGACCGGTACTTCATTGGCAATGGTGCTCGGCGTGCCATTAGGGCGCTTAGTCGGTCAATGGTTTGGCTGGCGGGCAACCTTTGGCGGTATTGGGGTGATTGCTTTTATCGTGTTTATTTTGCAAGCAAGGCTATTGCCAACGCTGCCAAGTATGTTTGAAGGCTCGTTTAGAAAAATTCCAGAATTGCTTAAAAACCCCTTATTGGTCTGTTTGTATCTACTGATTTTACTGGTCTTTACCGCGCACTATACGGCTTATTCTTATATCGAACCTTTTATGCGACAGGTCGGTGCCATCAGTGAAAACGCCGCGACGGTTGTCTTGCTATTATTTGGGGTGGCAGGGATTGCCGGCAGTGTGATTTTTAGTCGCTGGGGTGATCGTTTTAATACCAGATTGATGCTGATATCGATCATATTAATGCTGTTATCTATGCTGGTGCTCTTATTTGCCGTGACCTCTATCTGGGCGCTGAGTTTCATTGCATTACTGTGGGGCGCGGCGCTGATGCTGCTGATTATCTCCATGCAAGCCAAAGTCATCATGGTCGATGTCACGGCGCAAGATATGCTGATGTCGATGTTCTCAGGGATTATTAATTTAGGCATTGGCGCCGGTGCGCTGTTTGGTGGTTATGCCGTAACGCATATTTCAATATCAAGCGTCGGCTATGTTGGCGCGGCTATCGCCAGTGTGTCGCTGCTCTTGATGTTATTTATGATAAAGCGCTTTCCTGAATTAAGTAGAAGACTTGGTTAGCTAAAAATCTGATAGTAAATAAGCCTATACAAAATGCCAGCCAATTAAATGGGCTGGCATTTTGCTGTTTGCTTTATTAAAAAATTAAGCCGCTTATTTAAAAATCTACTTTACCGCGTAACGCTTTGGTCTTACCGCGCTGGGTTTTTTGATCGACGCGTTTACGTTTGACATTTCTGCTAGGTTTGGTCGCTTTACGGGTTTTATTGACATGAGTGGCTTGAATAATAAAGCTTTGCAGCCGCTCCAAGGCATCAATTCGATTACGTTCTTGGGTACGAAACTGCTGCGCTTTAATAATAAGCACACCTTCTTTGGTGATTCGGCTGTCTTTGCTGTCCAATAAACGCTGTTTAATGACATCGCTCAAGCTCGAAGCGGGAATATCAAAACGCAGATGGATAGCAGACGACACTTTATTGACGTTTTGCCCGCCTGCTCCTTGCGCGCGTATGGCGCTAATATCTACTTCGCTGTCATTCAGGCTAATGGTATTGCTGATAAAAATCATAAAATACTTTTATAAATGATTGATAGATAAGGTTAATGATAAAGCATTCCCAGTTAACGCGCCACTTGCCCGCTTAATAGCGGCCAAAACGCCGTATTTCTTAACCTTTATAATATGCAATTTATCGGGTAAACCTTATAAATGTTATCGTTTGACGTTGCTGTGTCTATCCTCTGTGTATAAAGCGTAAGCCTGCGCAGTGATTTGATTTTAAGGTGGTAGGATGACTTTAAGCAGATACGATATTAAAAGAACACAGTATCAAACAGACACGGTATTGTTGAATCAAAGCGTTAACAAGCCGTTTTTAGTCAAAGGAATAAGCGTTGTATGACGACCAATAATAACAAATCTAATCATAAAAAATCTAACACTTCTCTCAAAAACCACAACCTTACCGCTGCACAAAGCATTCAAGTTAGGGGCGCGCGGGTGCACAATCTCAAAAATGTCGATGTGGATTTACCGCGTAATGCGTTGGTCGTTTTTACCGGTATATCAGGCTCAGGCAAATCGTCACTGGCATTTGGTACCTTGTTTGCTGAGTCGCAACGCCGCTACCTTGATTCGGTATCGCCTTATGCGCGGCGCTTGATTGACCAAGTTGGCGAGCCTGATGTCGATTCGATAGAAGGCTTACCGCCTGCGGTCGCCTTGCAACAGCAGCGCGGTACGCCGTCGGTACGTTCATCGGTTGGTAGCGTGACGACGATTTCAAATGGTCTACGCATGCTGTACTCGCGAGCAGGCGAATATCCTGCTGGGCAAGACATGCTATATGCCGATGCCTTTTCGCCAAATACGCCAGAAGGTGCTTGCCCTACTTGCTCAGGTATTGGCCGCGTGTTTGAGGTCACAGAAGATTTGCTCGTGCCTGACAAGACGAAAACCATTCGAGAACGCGCCATTGCTGCTTGGCCACCAGCATGGCAAGGGCAAAATCTGAGCCGGATATTGACCACACTGGGCTACGATATCGACAAACCTTGGAACACGTTATCCAAGGAAACCCGCGATTGGATTTTATTTACCAATGAAACCCCAGAAGTGCCGGTTTACCCAGAATACAATCTCGAGCAAGTACGCGAGGCGATTAAAAAAGGTGAAAAACCCAATTATAAAGGCACTTTTACCAGTGCAAAAAATTTCGTCTTACATTCTTTTGCCACGACCCAAAGTCCACGTACCAAAAAACGTGTGGCACAGTTCATGCAAATTTCAGAATGCCCAAGCTGCCATGGCAAAAAGTTAAAACAAGAATCGCTGTCGGTTAAATTTGCAGGGCTTGATATTGGCGAGTTATCACAATTAACCTTGACTGAACTGGCGCTTAAACTTCACGGCGCTGCCAATAAAAAACTCAGCGATGATATGCCTGACCGTGAAAAAGCCATTGTTGCCAAGCGTATTACCAGCGATATTTTATCGCGTGTAGAAGCGTTAACCAGACTTGGGCTAGGTTACTTATCACTTGAACGCACCACACCTACCTTATCGCCCGGCGAGCTACAGCGCCTAAGACTTGCCACTCAAATTCGCTCTAGACTATTTGGCGTGGTTTATGTACTCGATGAACCGTCCGCTGGCCTGCATCCTGCCGATACTCAGGCGCTATTAGGCGCTCTAGATGAACTGGTAGCCGCGGGTAATTCATTATTCATTGTCGAGCATGATGTCAGCGTCATTCGCCACGCCGATTGGATAGTCGATGTCGGACCAAAAGCGGGCAGTCACGGCGGTGAAATCATCTATAGCGGCCCTGTCGCAGGCTTGCAAGATATCTCTGATTCCTATACTGGACAATATCTTTTTAATGGGGATTCCAAAAATAAAAAATTAAAAACCCAGCAACCAAAAGCCCATCAATTAACAAGCCAGCAGCCAAGACAACCTAATCATTGGCTAAAACTTGCCAATATCGAGCGTAATAATCTACAAGGGTTAGATGCGGCATTTCCTTTAGGGGTGTTAACCACAGTGACGGGCGTTTCAGGTTCGGGGAAATCGAGTTTGGTCAGTCAAGCGTTGGTTGAACTGGTCTACAATGCGCTAGGGCAAAAAACTGTGATTGAAGCGCCCACCGATGAAGCGGCCTTACTGGAGCAAGAACAAGAAACGCCAATAGGCGGAGAGATAGTCAGTGGTATGGAGCATATCAAACGCTTAGTCACTGTAGACCAAAAAGCCATCGGGCGCACACCGCGCTCAAATCTGGCCACTTATACTGGACTGTTTGACCATGTGCGCAAGTTATTTGCTGCCACCAAAGTAGCAAAAGCAAGGCACTATGATGCTGGACGTTTTTCATTTAACGTTAAAAAAGGACGTTGCCCAAATTGCGAAGGTGTCGGTTTTGTCAGCGTTGAGCTGCTATTTCTGCCGAGTGTTTACTCGCCTTGCCAAGTGTGCCACGGTCAGCGCTACAATGACGAAACCTTAGAAATTACTTATCAAGGTAAAAATATCGCTGAAGTACTTGATTTAACGGTCGAAGCGGCTTCTGAATTTTTCGTTGATGATGCCCCAATAATGCGCGCCTTAGATGCCTTGCTAAAAGTTGGGCTTGGCTACCTAAGACTTGGGCAACCAGCGACCGAGTTGTCTGGTGGCGAAGCACAGCGCATCAAGCTTGCTACCGAACTGCAGCGTACCCAGCGCGGCGATACACTGTATGTGCTCGATGAACCAACGACTGGCTTACATCCTTCTGATGTCGCGATGCTGATGGCACAGTTAAATGGGCTGGTCGCAACCGGTAATACGGTGATTATGGTTGAGCACGATATGCAAGTTGCTAGCAACAGCGATTGGATTATCGATATGGGTCCGGGTGCTGGTGATGAGGGCGGTCTTATTGTGGTAGAAGGCACGCCAGCAGAAGTCGCAAAGTCAAAAACCAGCCGTACTGCGCCTTTTTTACTTTTTTAGCCTATTTCGGCGCACTCTATTAACAACCTTTTATCCACTCAGCAACTGACGGCAGCGCTCGATTACGGGCGCATCGACCATCTGACCTGCTATTTTAAACACCGCTTGTCCGCTTCTGTCGTACTCTTCTAGCACTTGTTTGGCAAATGACAATTCGCTCTCTGTTGGTTGTAAAGATGCTTGCACGGTGGCGACTTGCTTGGGATGAATACACAGCATCCCTGACATGCCCATCTGTGACCAAAGCTGTACTGTAGCACTTAAACCTTCGTCGTCCTTAAAGTCAGGATAAACCGTATCAATAGGCGCTAATAATTGATGTACTGTTGCCGTTAAGATTAATTGATAGCGAATCTGATTGGCGATGATGTCTGCTGCTGGCGTTCCAACAGTGACACCCAAGTCATTACACAAATCTAAAAAACCATAGCTGAATGTCAACAGCCCGGACGCTTTTGCCATCGCCTCTACCTGATGCAAACCAAGCGCACTTTCTATTAAAGCAATTACCGATAAGCCAGTGGCTTGGTAAATTGCTTCAATATCTGATGCTTGTTCGGCTTTTGCCAATACGATACCCGCCAGATTAGGCAACTGCTGGCACAATGCTAAATCTTTTTTACACTCATCACTACTCGCTTTATTGATACGTAGCCAAATCGGCTGCAGGTTTTGTAAATTATCCTGCTCATTATAATAGTTTTTTATAGATTCGCGAGCTTGCGCTTTGTCCTCGTAGGCAACCGCATCTTCTAGATCGACAATCACCGCATCTGCGCCACTAGCAAAGGCTTTTGCTACTCTATCGATTCGAGTCGCTGGGACAAATAGCCACGTCTTCGTATTTATATAACTGTTTACTACTGCGTTATGATGAGGCTGCTTTTTATCTTTAATAGGATTTTTCATTGTTGTTTCTATTGTTGCTTTCATAGTTACCCTCACGATTAATCGCCCGTAGTCATCAGTCTATTTGGGGTGAGCATTTATGTTATGGCTTTGATTTTTTGCTATGAGCTTTGCGGTAATGACTGGGTGATTGCCCATAACGCCGCTTGAATGCACCACTAAACGAGTGATCCGACGCATAGCCTACCAGTTCGCTAATCTTGCTAATTGAATATTGTTCTTGCCGCAAAAACCTTGCCGCCAGTCGCAAGCGATAGTGACTCAGATATGCCAGCGGCGTGATACCAACTGACTGCTTAAAGCGCTCATTAAGTCCTGAGCGCGACAGACCTGATGCTTTCGCTAAACCCTGTAGTGTCCAAGCATCTTCTGGGTAACGATGTATCAAATATAGGGTATCTGATAGACAAGGATCTTTTAGGGCGGCCAGCCAATTGCCATTTTCATCTCCGTTACTAGTAATGTTATTTTCAACACTGTTGTCGGTATCATTGTCTATCTGCCATGGATGATCAATCCACGATGGCGTACTGTTTAAGGCATTATCTGTAGTGTGATTTATGTTGTCATTAAATCCTGATGCCATTTCTAGCTGTTCGACATACTCGCGTATACACTCAATCATCAGCATGCCAGCCAAGCGCTCAAGCATCGTAGTCTTGCCGGGACGCTGCAAGCTCACTTCTAATAAGAAAAACTGCAATCCAATATGCACTACATCATTATAAGCCGAGTGCTTTTGGGTCACTGGCGGTAAACTGGCAGGCAACGCGGATAGCAAAGGTCTTGCCATATCGGTGTCAAACTGACTGCGTACCACAATAAATTGTGCCTCGTTATCTTGCACATGGTTAGTTTGAACATGATTACCTTGGGCAATAACTTTATGACCGCTATCTGTATTATTAATCTCTAAGCTAATTTGACCTTCAGTGTGTGCGGGCATGAGCGTTTTGACTGTGATATTGGATACTATTGGCGCTGATTGACACGTATAACTGTCCTGTGTGGTCAACATTACCATGTTGTTGGCTGTGATGATTTTCCTGTCATGATTACCACTGCCATAGCATAGATGTACCTCGCCACTGACGATCACAATGAAGGTCAGATAGTCCTGTCTATTCTGTACCAGTTGCCAAGTGCCGCGTGCATTAACAGTGATATATTGCACCTTTTGCAAATGCATCTCATCAAACAGTCGACTTAAAATATCCATGTCTCAACCCAATCCCAACTACTCGCTTTAAAAAGCGTTATTAGCGCTAATTACTATATATATATACGCTATGTATAAGCCCTAACATAACGAAGTCTGACGATTAAATCTGCATATACTTTCATTTTTGGACGCAAAGTGAGATTTTTTTGTCAATCAACGCCGTTTTCAAGACTATCAAAGGTCATAATAAATTATCAGAATGTTGATTGATAATACATAAACTAAATCGTTTCTGACACCGTATCCGTTTTATATAGGACTCACTATATAGTCATTTCAATATAATTTGGATACAAGGAAAACGAGTGAAAGTCTTATAAATAGCAGACTAAGCGAGACTGATACCGTATCTAATTTATAGAGAATTGACTATACAAGGACTGTATAATGACTAAGACATTAAGCGCTAAAAAACATGCCATCATTCAAGATGCGATGGATGGGTCACTATGGCGCGACCCAAAAAGGAGGTTTTGGCTGTGTAGTCCATCACTGCCTCTATTAGGCTGCTTGTTCGCTTTAGGATTACGAGATCAAAAGGGCTTCGAGCTTAAAAATACAGCGCTGGCTTGGGGAGGCACTATCTTGATCCACGGTATCATCCCGTTGGCAGATGTGTTGGTCGGTCGTGATGATAGCAACCCGCCTGATAGCGCTATGCAAGCGCTTGCCCAAGACCCCTATTATAAGTGGATTGCTCATGCTTTTATACCGTTACAATATATGGCTTTTGGTCTGCTGGCTTATCAGTATAGTCAGCGAAAGTTGCCTTGGTATAATCGCTTAGGAGTGGCATTGACGGCAGGAATCGGCAGTGGTATTGCGATTAATACCGCCCATGAGCTTGGTCATAAGTCTGACCACCTAAACCGTACTTTGGCACGTATCAGTCTTGCGCCAGCGGCTTATGGACATTTCGCCATAGAGCATAATTTCGGTCATCACCGCTGGGTGGCGACCCCAAAAGATCCAGCCAGTAGCAAGTACAACGAGAGCTTTTGGCAGTTTTTACCGCGCACAGTGTTCGGTGGCCTACGTTCCGCTGTAAGCATTGAAAATGAGCGGCTCGCCCGTCGACATAAAGGCTTTTGGAACAAAGACAACGAGCTGTTGCAAGGTTGGGCGATGTCGGCGGTACTTTATGCCACTCTTTATAAGGCTTTTGGCAAAAAAATCCTACTCTTTATAGGGTTGCAAGCAGTATATGGCTTTAGCCTGTTAGAAGTGGTGAATTATCTAGAGCACTACGGTCTGCTCAGAGAACAAGACGACAACGGCCGCTTTGAGCGCACACAGCCCGAGCACAGCTGGAACAGCAATCACACCGTGACCAATTTGTTTTTGTATCAATTGCAGCGCCATTCTGACCACCACGCACATCCAAGCCGCGCCTATCAGTTGCTCAGACATTTTGAGGAAGCCCCGCAACTGCCGATAGGCTATGCCACGATGATTATGCCCGCCTATATCCCGCCACTGTGGTTTGCCATTATGAATAAGCGTGTCAGAACACATTATAATAATGATATGAGTAAGGTTAATATGCATTCCAAACCATTAAGCCCATTAATGCAGCGCACGACGAATACGTTTGAGAAAGGCTTACAGCTATTAGATCGCGTCATGGCAAAACGTGCGAGTAGATAAATTTAAAATAGTGAGTCAAAAGTAGTGAACTAAAATTAATAAACATTGAGACATAAAAAAAACACGTTATTAAGTAACGTGTTTTTTATTATAAAAATATAGCGATAGTTATAACTAGATTAAGCCAACATACCGCCATCAACCACCACCGTTGCGCCCGTAGTATAACTTGAAGCGTCAGATACGAGATACAATACTGTACCAGCCATCTCATCAGGATGGGCAACACGTCCTAACGGAATTGCATGGAGCGCCATCTTTAAGACTTTATCATTAGTTGTTAAAGCAGAGGCAAACTTAGTATCAGTTAAGCCTGGCAATAACGCATTGACGCGAATATTTAACGGCCCACATTCTTTGGCGAAAGCTTTGGTCATGCTAATGACAGCAGCTTTGGTGATTGAGTAGATACCTTGCTTATCACCAGCGACTAAGCCATTGACCGAGGCAGTATTTAAAATTACGCCGCCGCCCTGCTCGCGCATCATCTTACCAGCAGCTGTCGACATAAAGAAATAGCCACGAATATTGACTTCGACGGTCTTATCAAAAGCTGCTAAATCCGTATCTAAGATATGGCCATAATAAGGGTTTGCCGCGGCATTATTGACTAAAATATCAATTTGACCAAATTCGCTTTTGATATGCTCAAAGATAGCAGCAATCTGCTCCATTTCCCCTACGTGGCAAGCAAAGGCACTGGCTTTATGACCATCAGCGATGATGCTATCGGCAACCGCTTGGCAAGCGTCAATCTTACGGCTAGAGACAATGACATGTGCGCCTCTTGACGCTAACAGACGGGCGATAGATTCACCAATACCACGGCTAGCACCAGTGACTAAAGCAATCTTGCCGGTTAAATCGAATAAATCTTTCATTATTATTCCTTATATTTTTTTTAAATTAGCAGTTCAGTTTTAAATTTTTTTATCATCAACACTTAATCAGTGATAGTCGAAAAACTGCAAATCCATTACAAGGCAGCCGAGCGTAGATATTACGAATAGTAAATCAAGCGAGGCTAACGCCGTAATGATTTAGCAGTTATTTGACTATTAAGCCAACATTCCACCATCAAGGGTAAACGCATGACCATTCATAAAACTACTTTCATCGCTTGCAAGCCACGCAATCGCGCCAGATACCTCATCAACTGTCCCCAAACGGCGTAATGGACTGGCATTAATAGTTGCTTTTTGGGCGCGCTCGTTCATCTTCGCCATGGTATTCTGCACCATAGGTGTATCGATAAAGCTTGGACATACCGCGTTAAAACGAATATTGACGCGCGCATATTCATGGGCAGCAGACTTGGTCAGACCCATCACGCCATGTTTGGCAGCGCTATAAGCTGACAATAAAGGCGCAGAACGAAGTCCTGCGATTGATGCAACATTAATCACATGTCCACCGCCATTTGGTGCCATACATGCAACCGCCGCACGCATACAATGCCAGACGCCTTTCAGGTTGACGGCGATATTACGATCAAAATCATCATCGCTTAGCTCATGCATCGGTGCTGGCTTATGATCGATACCCGCATTATTTACTACGACATCAAGACCACCCAACGTTTCCATGGCAAAGGCGAATAAGGTGCGTACTTCATCACCACTGGTAACATCGACTTTTTTAAAGACGATACTATTGCCCGCATCTTGACCTTGCTTAGCAACGGCTGCGCCCATCTCTTCTGCCATATCACCGATCACGACTTTTGCGCCGCGACTGGCTAGCAATAACGCACTTGCCGCACCAATGCCAGACGCACCGCCTGTGATTAAAATACGTTTACCAGAAACGTTACTGGCTACGTCTGATGCAATTCCATTTGTATTCAGTGTCATGATTTATCCCTCTACCTTAAGTACCAGTTTGCCGAAGTTTTCACCTTTAAAGAGCATCATCAAGGTATCAGGGAAAGTCTCGATACCTTCAACGATATGATCTTTTACTTTCATATCACCTGACTGAATCCAGCCAGCAATCTCTTTCATCGCGATTGGATATTCTTTGATATTATCAAAGACAACGATGCCTTCCATACGGGCACGATTGACCAATAATGACAGATAGTTTGACGGCCCTTTTACCGCTGTGGTGTTGTTATATTGGCTAATCGCACCGCAAATCACGATACGCGCGCGCAGATTAATTTGGGTAAGGACGTCATTTAAGATATCGCCGCCTACGTTGTCAAAGAAGACATCGACACCGTTTGGACAGGCTTGCTTTAAGCCTTTTTTGACATCCTCATTTTTATAATCTACCGCAGCATCGAAGCCTAGCTCATCGACTAGGAATTTGCATTTCTCAGCACCGCCTGCGATACCAACGACTCGGCAGCCTTTTAGTTTAGCAATCTGTCCAACCAAACCACCAACCGCACCCGCAGCACCAGAGACGACCACCGTCTCGCCAGCTTTTGGCTCACCTGTTTTTAATAAGCCAAAGTAACCGGTCATACCCGGCATACCGAGCACGCCTAAGTAATAAGATAAGGGTGCAAGGTTTGGATCAACTTTGTATAAACCAGTACCATCACTAACTGCATACGACTGCACGCCATTGTGACCACAGACATAATCGCCGACGGCAAACTTCTCATGCTTACTTTCAATCACTTCGCCCACGGTACCCGCGCGCATGACATCACCAATCTGTACCGGTTCGATATAAGATTTGGCATCGTTTAACCAGCCACGCATCGCTGGATCCATCGAGATATATTCAATTTTTATCAGTAACTGACCGTCTGTGATGGTCGGTAGTTCTGACTCGGTATAATCCCAAGTCTCCGCACTCGGTGCGCCAACAGGTCTTTCTTTTAAACGCCACTGCTTATTCATTGTTGTCATTATTTATTCCTTTAAATTTTTATAAAAAGCCATTGGTATCGTTTGCTTAAAAAGAGTTTATTCAAAATAAGCCAAATATATTAAAAAGCGTTCTTCTGGGATAAATTTTTCTCGCTTGCTGTGCGCTTTGCACTCCAGAGGCTTCGAAAAATTCATCCCAGCATCACATTAGTCGTATTGTTCAGGCATGTTCTTATATTGAAAACATTCCAAACAATTACTTAAAACCATTCTGCTTGCATATTGGTACATACCGCATTGTCATTATTTAGCAGTTCGATATCACGATTGATTAACGGCAACTCCCAATCGATAAAGTATTTTGCTGCTTGGATTTTACCTTGATAGAAGTTTTGCTTTTCAATATCTGTTGTCTCGCTTAGCAATTGCTCAGCTTTACTCGCTTGGCGAATCCAAATCCAGCTGACCACGATAGAGGCAAAGATATTCATTAGTGCTTGTGCGTTACCCGTTAATGTAAGTGCTTTTTCCGTTTGCAGGATTTTGCTTAGATGTACCAATACTTCATGCAGATGACCCATATAAGGCATCAATTTACCGGCAAGTTTGGCGGTTTCTGGTGTGCTGATACTTTCTAAGTCTTGGGTAATTTCACGTTTTAGAATTTGAATACCAAGACCCTTGTTTTGCCATAACTTACGGAATGACAAATCTAACGCTTGCACGCCATTTGTGCCTTCATGAATGGGATTGAGACGATTGTCACGCCAAAACTGCTCGGCTTGATATTCACGCGTATAACCTGCGCCGCCCAATACTTGAATGCCTAAATCATTGGCTTTTGGACCATATTCAGATGGCCATGCTTTTAACACTGGCGTGAGCAAGTCCAATAACTCTGATAGCTCAGCTTTTAGTGTTGCATCTTCACAAGTATTGATACGGTCGATCAGGTTTGAGCCGTATAAACACAGCGAGATACCGCCCTCGCTATAGGCTTTTTGCGCCAACAACATACGCTTCACATCGCCATGCTGGATAATCGCCGTTGCTGCATCTTCAGGCTTATTATTGGGCGCGATTCTGCCCTGTGTTCTGTCTTTGGCATAATCGAGCGAGTATTGATAACCACGATAGCCAATCATCGCTGCGCCAAAGCCAACCGCGATGCGCGCTTCATTCATCATCTTAAACATATAACGCAGACCAAAATGCTCTTCGCCGATAAGATAGCCATAGCACTCGCCTGCATCACCAAAGCTTAATGCCGTGGAAGTCGCGCCTCGATAGCCAAGCTTATGAATGAGTCCGGTTAAATGTACATCATTGCGCTCGCCGACCGATGCATCGTCATTTAAACGATACTTCGGCACGGCAAATAAAGAAATACCTTTGACGCCACCAGGACCGCCGGGCACTTTAGCTAAGACCAAATGCACGATATTGTCAGACAATTCGTGATCGCCTGCTGAGATATAAATCTTGCTGCCTTTTACGCGATAGCTGCCGTCGTCTTGTTTAACAGCGGTAGTTTTGATATCGGCAAGCGATGAGCCAGCATGCGGCTCGGTTAACGCCATGGTGCCGGTAAATTCACCCGTTAGCATACGCGGCATAAAGGCATTTTTAATCTCATCACTGGCGAAATGTGAGATAACATTAATCGCCGCCGTGGTCAAAAACGGATAAGCCGTCGTTGATGGGTTGGCCGCCATAAAATAGCCTGCCACTGCGGTCATAACCGTTTCGGGTAATTGCATGCCACCATCGTCAAAGCTATAACGACCAGCGATGAAACCCGACTCGCGGAACGCATCAAAGGCGACTTTTACGTCACTTATCATGCTGACTTTTTTGCCATCGAACTGTGGCTCGTTTTTATCTGCCACATGGTTATGGGGCAAGAATAAATTGGTCGCGATTTTATTGGCGGTGCCTAATACCGCATCAAAGGTTTCGCGGCTGTGTTCTGCAAACTTCGGATGCTCGGTTAAATGTTCAGTGCCCAATACATCATATAGTTGGAACGGTAACTCAAAGTCATTGATAAGCGTATCTGCTGCCATAGTATTCTCGTTAACTCATTAAATTTGATGATTCATTGATATTAATCTAATTTAACGCCTTGCCGTATTGTCATTTATGACATAATTATGGTCAAATAAGACATCTTCTCTAACCTATAGTGAGTGAATTTCAAATTACGTATCGTGCGGCTGGTGAATATCAGCTATAAATTTGCATACACTTAAAGGAAGCCAAATTTTGCCCTACTTCAAACCATTTAAAGTGATTATCGTTGGCTTCGATGGCGTGCTCGGTAGTGTGCTTGCTGGGGCGCTAGATTTATTTTCGTTTACTGGCGTCAGCTGGCAGCGATTCTTGGATGAGGCAGTAGAACCAAGGTTTGACGTGCAGATTGCAAGCTTAGGTGGCGCGGATATCAGATGCAGCAACCGTTTGATTATGCGAGCGCATTGCGATATTCAGGAAGTCACAGAGTGCGACTTACTATTAATTCCAACCATTGGCGATTCAATTGATAAAGTATTGAGCCAAAATAGCGATTTAATTTCACACATCAAGCGACTGGCGAATACCAAGGCGGATATCGCTAGTAATTGTAGCGGGGCTTTCTTTTTGGCAAAAGCAGGCTTGCTCGATGGCAAAGTAGCCACCACCCATTGGGGTTATGCCCGTAAGTTTAAGACCGATTTTCCATTGGTTGATTTGCAGGAAAACCAGTTTGTCACTCAATCAAAGAATCAATCTGGCAATATATTCTGTGCGGCAGGCGGTAGCGCCTTTTATGACTTGGGACTATTATTAATCGAGCGGTATTGCGGACGTGAGATTTCTACCCAAGTGGCAAAAACTCAAATTATTGATAGTAAACGCGGCAATCAAAACAGCTATACCAATGTAACCTTGCATAAACCACATGCTGACCAGTTGGTTAAGCAGGTACAAGAATTTATCGAGGAAAACTTCAAACAACCTATGCAGGTGAGCAATTTGGCTGCTATGGTGAATATCACCCCGCGCACCTTAAACAGGCGTTTTCAGTCATGCGTTACTATGCGCCCAATTGAGTATATTCAAGCAGTACGAATTGAGCAGGCCAAGCGCTTACTGGAATTGGGCGATGTGACGATAAAATCGCTAGCTGAGCAAGTCGGCTATGATGATATCTCGTCATTTACGCGGCTGTTTAAACGCGCTACTGAGCTAACCCCGAAAGAATATCAGGATAAATTTTCACGACTGGCGATTTAACTTGATAGTAGACTTTTTAGAAGTAATACGTGGCTGCAATAAATTTATCACAGCAACAATTTTTATATAATTCATTCGATATAAAAACGATACAGCGAGATGAAACGTTGTTTTTTGTAGCCTCTGTCGGCGTAGGCACAGCACGCAAGAAAAACAACGTTTCATTGAGCGACCTGATAACTACGTATCTGATTTATTTGGATTTGACTATAGGCTTAAACTTTTTTGCCACAAGCCTTCGACATGAATGGCATCGGCTTTAATCGTTGGATAATCGCTAAATGCCAATTGATAGCCACCAACTGTATTTGGACTAATCTGACACATCGCGCCAAGTGTAAAGCTGTGCTTTTGCCCAATATGACCAAAGCGCATGCCGCTATAAATCGGCAATCCTGTCAGCTGATGCAATTGACGAATGACGGTGGCGACATCATAACGCTTATCATAACTGTCCTCACCGCTACCCGATAACGCACCGAATACAATCGCTTGCTGACCTTTAAACACCCCTGCCAAATACAAATCATAGAGCATGCGCTCGATGCGGTAAGCTTGCTCGCCGACGTCTTCTAAAAATACGATACCGCCAGCAATACGTGGCAAATACTCACTACCTGCCAGCGCCGATACCACGCTTAGATTGCCACCCCACATAGTGCCGGTTAGATTTTTTGGCTCAGAATTTGTCAGAATACTGGGTAAATTTACACTGGTTAACGACGCATCTGCTATATTGATAGTCAGATTGGGATTGGTTAATGCTTCTACAAATTGGCGACAGCTGACTTGGTCGGGTTTGGTTTTGCCAAACTCGCTATAGAGCATCGGCGCGGCAAGTGAGCTCATACCGCCTTTTGCCAGTAGCGCACACTGAATCGCGGTCACATCGCTAAAGCCCGCCAGTATCGTGCCGCGCTCCTTCATAATACGACCTAAAGTTGACCAATCAACCATCGGCAATAAACGCATCGCACCATAGCCGCCGCGTACACCAAGTAGCAGTTTAGGCGCTTTAATCGCACCCGTAGCAATGTTTTGCAAATCACTAGCGCGCTGCGAATCTGTACCTGCAAAGCGTAAATACTGCCGTTTGGTAATCGCAGGATTATCCACCTTAAAGCCCGCACAAGCCATGCGATCTAACGCCAACTCATTACGCTCGTCACTACCGCCGACATTGGAGCTGGCAAAAAGCCGCGTCTCAATATTTGGCGTGATACAACTCGTTTGCACCTGCAATGTTTCGGGCGCTGCTTGTTGTGCTTGTCCTGATGGCAGGCTCTCATCCATCAACGCCGTTGGCAGATCATCTTTGGTAAATTGCGTGCTGTTATCTTGCCCAGTAGTATTAGCAGCCAGTGCTTGAGTAATGCTTTGGGTCGCTAACAGCCCTGCCCCTGCGCTGATTCCGACTTGACGTAAAAACTGGCGACGATTCAGCTCAGAAAATTTCTTAGTCATTATTCTACCTTTTTTGCCATGCAGCTAGGGTCTGTTGGACAGACGTCTTTAGCACACGTTAAATATTTGTTTTATAAGATCTCATAAACTGGATTATAACGCAGGTTTGGACAATATCGCGTCTTAGGATGGTTTAGCTCAGCTCAATCTATCGCTGCTATAGTCAACAAAACGATACAGAATCACTCACAGTCTTATTTGGCTGAAGTCGCTACTCTTGTTATAGTAAAGGGCGTTCAATAGTCTTTAACAAAAAATAAGGAATATGAGTATGGCTGACAAAGAGAAAGATAATAAAAGCCTGATAGACAGTATTAAGGTCATTTTAGGTAAAGAAGATAAGCTCAATGACCAGCTCGAAAACGGTCGCGGCCTTGAGCGTTATGCTAAGGATTTGCTACTGCTGATGAGTTTAGTCAAAGATTATTATCAAGGCAACTATCGCAATATTCCCTACAAAACTATTTCTGCGGCAGTGGTCGGTCTGCTCTATGTCCTGAACCCTATTGACATCATTCCAGATTTTATTCCCTTTATCGGTCAAATCGATGATGCATTGGTACTGAAATTTTGTCTCAAGCTCATGGAAAAAGACTTGCGCAAGTACAAAACTTGGAAAGACAAGCAGACAGCGTCTAAAGATGAAGACTCTAATAAAGACGATGCCTCAAAGCCTACCGATAAAAAGTTAGAAGATAACAATAAGGATATGGATAAAGAAGGTAAAGAGTCTAAGAAGTAATATAGTGGCTTAGTAATCGCTATTAAACGATATATTCAGCGTGCTTCTATAGTATTATTTGTGATAAAGAAACGGTCAATGAGCTATTCATTGACCGTTTCTTGGTATTAAATTAACGACACTTTTATCTGTGTTATCTATCAAAGTTACCTGTCAAAAAATCATTAATCCGGCACATCATAACGGGCTTTTTCTGGATTAAGACCGAATGAATAGACAAAGGTTGCAACGAGGCTGTTTATAACGATGAATGGTAAATCGATAACAGTATGTCCGAGTAAATAACGCCCCATGAGCCATGAAACAATCAGCATAATAATAAAAAAACCGCCTAGATACGCTAAGATGGTGGGATGCTTAAGATTATAAGGCTGTTCAGGCTTTTTATCGAGTACGTATGTTCTGACTGCCCAACCAGCAGCATAAGAAAACCCGCCTAACACCACATAACTAAAAAAATTCATATTACCTGACTCTAATGACTTAACTACTTATTAAGAAAAGACTGTTTATAAAAAAGGACTATTTATAAGAAAGAATATCTATAATCAATGATACTTGCTTAGCTGTCTGTACCGACATTATCAATAATAATATTGGCATGAGGGTTGGCTAAAATATCGGTATTAACCTCATCACATTCCACGCGATAGATGGTATTAGCACCGCGATAAATATAAGATAAATACTCACTATCCAGTAGCGGATCGATATTAGCATAGACAGGCTTAATATGAGCCAGCACTAACACTCTATCGGGACGACCGATGACAGCATCGACATTGTCAGGATCTATAGAGAAAAACTTGGGTATGTCGCTATTTTCCAGTACTTCTAACGGCTCGGCATCATCCCAAACGCGCTTGGCACTAGCAGGCTCTTTCATTTGCATCACCCAAGCCCCGTCCTGTTGACTGACTTTTATTTGCGCAGGCTCGTCATGGCTAACGGTATAACACCCTTCAAAAACAGATAGGTCTGCTACCGCTTCAACCGCTTCGGTATCAGCTTGGGTATTACTGTCATTACAAGCACTCAAGAGTAACGCGCTGCTTGCTGTGATACTGACCATCAAAAGCATCAATCTTTTATTATAAAAAACGTTTGAGCGTAAGGACATAATAGGGTTATCCTGCATTCATGCATTAAAACTGTTAGGAAAAAAGCTATTGTTAATCAGTGTCGCTAATTATTGATGGCGAAAAATCAGCCCTTAAAATCATTATTGAAATAACTATTCGTGCTATTTTTGATTCATTCTTTTTTAAAGCCATATAGCTACTTTAAGCATGACCATAAGAATTTCTATTTAGTGCTATTTAGCAGTGGCAGTATACTCGTACTCGTGCCGTCAGAGGCTAGTCACCTTAGCGCAATACCGCCTATTTTAACAGAAAACTGTAGAGTTACTATTATGATATGTGGTTTTGCGATTTTGTGCGTTACGATCGCCCATATCAGCGATAGATTTGTTATACTCAAGCGCAGTTAAGTGACGCGCCACTATCGTTTTGATAGCGCTTATAAAATCGCTTAATCTACCCTACGTTTATCATTTATTAGGTCACAACGTTTTTATGTCAGACAATCGTACCTCTACGCCGCATAGCCATAAAGACCACACGATTGATCCGTTGGCTGCAAAAGAAAACACCACCGTCGCCTATACCGATGGCGCTTGTAAAGGCAACCCGGGGGCTGGTGGTTGGGGCGCACATCTTATATTTAGCGACGGACATACACAAGATTTATATGGTGGTGCTAAGGAAACGACCAATAATCGTATGGAGCTGATGGGCGCGATAAAAGCATTAACCCACAGTCCACATGAGCACAAACTTGAGATTTGGACAGACTCCAGCTATGTTAAAAAAGGCATTACTGAGTGGATTGAAGGTTGGAAAAAAAGAGGCTGGAAAACGGCCAGCAAAAAACCAGTCGCCAATCAAGATCTTTGGCAGCAATTGGATACGCTATGCCAAAAGCGCAAGGTTGACTGGCACTGGGTAAAGGGTCATGCTGGTCATGCTGGTAACGAAAAGGCAGATGAGCTGGCCAACTTGGGTGTGACATCCAGCAGTGAAGCATCATCGCCCATAGAGTCGCAAGAAACGGCTAAAAAAAAAGAGCAAATAATGCCTGATAAAGCGCAAAGCGCCTCTAATAATGATGACTGGCTAAAATATGACCCGTTAGGTCTTGATATGGATGACGAACTTGACGAAGAAGCCTTCAATGAAGAGCTCGATGATGAACCATTCGTCAACCCTCTATTAGACGAAAAAAGCCATGATAATGCTAGCAAACCAATGAGTACCACCGATATGCCAGAAGAAGCCCAGACGATGACGACTGACACCATAATAAATAGTGATAATCCAGACATGGCAACTGATGAGCCAAAATTTGATGGTGACACCAGTCGTGCCAATCCCTATTTTAAGCCATTGCTACCCAAGCCGATACACCGTCACGAGTCCGATCGCCAGCTCATTATGGATACCGAGACCACCGGACTTGATCCACAAAAAGGCGACCGTATCATTGAAGTTGGTATTGTTGAGATGATCGGGCGCAAATTCACTGGTGAAAAGCTACACGTCTATATCAACCCGCAGCGCGGGATGGATGAAGAAGTGATTCGCATTCATGGTATCTCTGAAGCGTTTTTAACCGACAAGCCAACCTTTGATCAAGTCGCTCAGTCGCTCTATGACTTTATGGACGGTGCCGAAATCATCGCTCACAACGCCACCTTTGATATGAACTTCTTAAACATGGAGTTCGCTAAAGTTGGCATGCATGACTTTGCACAGCGAGTAAAAGTCACTGACTCGCTAGTCATGGCCAAACAGCAATATCCAGGACAAAAAAACACCCTAGATGCCCTCGTGCGCCGCTTAGATGTCGGTAAACAAGACCGTACTTTCCACGGGGCATTATTGGATTCCGAGATTTTAGCTGAAGTCTATCTAGCAATGACGGGCGGTCAGGTCACCCTCGCCATCGAAGAAGACTCACAAGCAGACGGCGGACAAACAGCCCACGCCAGCTTTGCTAATTTGGCGTCCTTATTATTAGTGTCACCCACCGATGAGATGGCCAGCCAGCAATGGTATAGCGAGTTGGCCGAACAATATCCTGAATTAAAAGCAAACATGTAGCACGTGATTAAAATAACCTCTTATACTGACATTTGGATACGGTAGTCTTGATTGTTATAAGCGTTAGCCTTTACGCATAAACGCCTGTTAACTCATCCTCTAAATGATCGCTATTTTCATCAGTACGTTATGGAAAAACACCTATGAACCAGTCTGCCCAAATGAAATTAACTGCTCCCACGCTTAGCGTTACTGACTTTAATTTGCCATCGCTACATTTGTTGCATGATGAAATTATCGTCACCCTTAAAGACACTGAGATTCATCTAAGCGAATTTAACGATGATAACAGTCAAGCGCCTTTATTATTAGACTCTATTACCGTGCTAAAGCAGCTGTCTTGTATTTTTGAGCTGATTTCTTTGGTTGGTGCAGAAGTGTTAAATACCGCCATCGTCAATGGTCTGCAGCGCCTTTATGACAGTGGTGATAATAATGATACTGCCTTGATTATGGATTTATCAGAAGCCATCATGACCCTCGATCGTTATGTGGAATTTGTACTGTTGACAGAGTCAATAGAGCCGACTTTATTATTACCAATCATTAATAAGCTTAATGCTCATGGGCAGCTAGCGCCAATCGAATCAGATTATTTTGCGAAGTTTGGTAGTAGTAGTGTCATTATTGCCAACCCTGAAAAGAACTTTCAGCCCTTACAAGAGCTTAACCTTGACAGTGAGCTACTGACGTATGCGTATCGTAGTGGTCTTGGTATTGCACTGCTCAACCAAGATGGCGTAGTGACTCAAGACGCTCAGAAAAAATTAGATGCCATGAGTGCTGCTTGTGCTTTGATAGCTGCTCAGAGCAAGAGTCTATTCTGGCAAGCTGCCGCCGCCGCTGTCACTGATATCGCGACCATTTTGCCGCTTAACCTCAGCCAAAAGCATACGCTTATTTATTTAGAGCAGCAGTTCCAGAGCTATCTACCTATCATGGACACGCGTTTTGCTGATCTAGTCAGCTTTGCCTGTCAGCGTGATAATGAAGCGGCGCAACTGCTGCGTGAACAATATGCGGTCAACCAATTAGAAGACCCACAGCGCGAACAAATGAAGCGCTTCTTATTCGGTCCTAACCGCGCGCTGACAGACACTTTAAACGCTATTATTCAGACTCAAATCAATACGATTAAAGAAGATGTGGATAGCTACGCGCGTGGTGATTCGCTCAATCCTGCTGATATGCAGACGGCACAAATTATCGAACAGCTGACGGTACTGGGCTCAGCATTACGCTTGTTGGGACTGTCAAATGCCGCGAGCAGCCTGAGTACAGCAGCCGACGCGGTAAGCAAGTGGCGTGCGCCCTCGCCTGAAGATTTCGATCATTTACTCTTGGCATTGATGCATGCTGAAAACGCCACTATTTCCATGGCTGAGATGCATACCCCTGGGGCTATCTATCTGCCGCTGAACAACCCCCATATCTCATTGCATCAGCTCAATACTGCCTATGATACGTTAATACAAGAAAGTCGTACGGCTATCGCCAGTGCTGAGCAAGCGATTAATGATTATTTATCTGAGCCTGAGCGCGATATGCTCAATATTCAGAATATACCTGAAATGCTACGCCAAGTGGCAGGCGCGGTACGCTTTTTGCAACTGCCGACCCCAGCTAGCATGCTGAGCCAATTGGCCAATTATATACAGCAGCGCATCGAAAGCGGACACCGTATCGATGATAGTACGCTGGCTTATATCGCTGATGTGATTATGGCTGTCGATCATCATTTAGATGGTTTTGAGCACAATCGTCCCGTGAGTAAACAGGCGCTTGATGTTGGTCAACAAAGCTTAAGCCACTTACTTGCCGCTTAAGAATGATAGCGGCGACGGCGCTGTGATAACGATTGATTTTGAATGTTACTTTTGAATGTTACTTTTGAATGTTACTTTTGAAATAGTTACTTCAAAACAGCCACTTAAAGCAAGTTCGCTCTTCATTTGCTACGTACTTACTTTAGACTGTTTGGAAACCTGCTTATGACTCGCGCTTTTGTATTTAGTGATGATACCCTCCTCTGCCGTCAGACGATTGACGGTTGGTGGCCATTACAAATCCAACTACCACCATCGTCAAATGCAAACGACAATGGCAACCTACCAGTGCCCGCCTATCAAATAGGCAACGTCGCCCTACTCGAAAGCCTAGCGCCACATCACTGGCAGTCTGATGCTGATAATAGGGTTAATGATGGTACAGAGAATTTAGTTGTTACTGAGTCTGAGGCTGCCACTTTTACTGCACCAGTAGCCAATGCCATCACTTATGACTATGCGATCGCGCATGATATCGTATTGCCTATTACTGCAGAGGGCAGCGGGAACGCTTTTGTGCCGTATCGACAGCTTATCACCCAGCTACCTGCCGCCTTATCGGCTCAGATTAGCCAAGCAATACAGTTGTTACGCTGGCAAACCGATACGCAGTTTTGTAGTCGCTGCGCATCCCCAGTCGTTCATGCCACAGCAGATGAGCGCGCCATGGTCTGTCCAGTATGCCGATTACGCCAATACCCCCGTGTCCAGCCTTGCGTTATCACGGCTATCACTCGCCCCAATCCACAGACGGGAGAGATGCAAATTTTGCTCGCACACCACCACCGCCATGGAGAACAAAAACGTCCTCTCATGTACGGCTTGATTGCAGGTTTTGTAGAAGTGGGTGAAAGTCTAGAGCATGCGGTCGTTCGTGAAGTGGCAGAAGAGGTCAACATCAGCCTATCAGATATTCGCTATGTCAGCAGTCAGCCATGGCCATTTCCTTCCAATTTAATGCTTGGTTTTCGCGCATCTTATGCGGCTGGCGATATTGTAATACAAGAAGATGAGCTGTCGCACGCCGATTTTTTTGACCTCTCTAATCTGCCCAAAATACCGTTTAAGGGCAGCATTGCCTACGAGCTGATTGCCAAGATTGCCCATGAGCAAGGCATCGCACTATAGTAGGTTGACTATATAACTAGATTAAAAGACAATCATTTCAATATTTATATCTATTTTAATAACGACAGTCTTGATGACTGATGTTAAGGTTTTTAATTAAATGCAAAGCAGTCGTAATATTCGCCTAATCAATCTGCCAATCCTGTTCGATACCTTGCGTATCGAGACATTGCCTGCTGATATGCAGGCAAAAATTGCCCGTATTGATGCCTGTCTGCCGCAGACGCAGTGCGGTCTGTGCGAACATCCGGACGGTTGCTTGCCTTATGCTACCGCGATTGTAGTGGATAACGAGCCATACAATAAATGTGTGCCGGGCGGTCAACCAGTTACTGATGCTATTGCGCAAATCGTCAATCCCGCCAGCGCTACAACAACCCTTAGAGCCGCGCCATCTCAGTGGCCGATAGACGCCACATCGACGCGACCGACCGAGGTACGTGCCGTTATCCGTGAAGATGACTGTATCGGCTGCACCAAATGCATACCCGCCTGTCCTGTTGACGCCATCGTCGGTACTGGCAAGCACATGCATACTATTTTTACGGACTTGTGCACGGGCTGCGAGCTTTGTATCGCCCCTTGCCCAGTCGATTGCATTGACCTAGTCACAATTGAGCGCGAGCTGTCTATCTCTGAGCGCGAGGCAGAACAAGAGGATTTAAGGCTGCGCTATCATACGCACCTTAGGCGCGTCACTGAGCAGCTTGCTGACAGCAGCAATAGCAAGCCTGTTGTCAGTATGGTAGAGGCAAAACTGAATAATGCCGCCAGTCAGTCTATAGATATCAGTGAAGCTCAAGCAAAAAACACCATTGCCGCTGCCAAGCTGCGCAGTAAAATTAAAAAATTAGAAAAGCAGTTAAATGTGCGTCCAAATGAGCGCAAAAAAATAGAACTTGAAGGATTAAAAACTGAACTTGCACAACTTTAATAGCGAGTACTCACTTCTGAATAACCAACGAATAAAATCATAGTAAAAATACCATGAGTAAAACTGTCAAACACAAAACTGCCGATACCCCGCCGTCTCGGCGTATGCCCAATCGTGACGTCCGTCCGTTCTTTGAAAAGTTGGCAGCAACGATTGATGAGCCGGTCACGGAATTACATTATAGAAGTAATTTTGAGCTACTGATTGCCGTCATCTTATCGGCACAAGCGACGGATGTCAGTGTCAATATTGCCACCAAGCAATTATATCCTGTGGCGAATACCCCTGAAGCCATCTTGGCATTGGGTGAAGAGGGTTTAAAATCCTATATAAAAAATATTGGCTTATATAATGCCAAAGCCAAAAACGTCATTAAAACCTGCCAAGATTTGATTGAGAAATTTAATAGTACCGTTCCTGATAATCGTAAGGACTTAGAATCACTCGCTGGCGTTGGACGTAAAACTGCCAATGTGGTCTTAAATACCGCTTTTGGGCAGCTGACCATGGCAGTCGATACGCATATCTTTCGCGTCGGCAATCGTACTGGCCTCGCCACTGGTAAAAACGTGTTAATCGTTGAAAACAAGCTGGTCGAACGTATCCCAGATGACTTTATCGTAGATGCGCATCATTATCTGATTTTGCATGGCCGCTATACCTGTCAGGCTCGCACACCCAAATGCGGTGCTTGCCCTGTTTATGAGGAATGTATGTTTAAGGACAAAGCCAAGTTTTTAGAACTATAGCTTTCAGGATTATATTTTTTGGAATTGTAGTTTTTAAGATTATAGTTTTTAAGATCATAGTTTTTGGAATTATAACCATTCTTTATTTAGAATTAAGGAATCCTAATGCATACGCTGACTGCTCTACTCTTTGATGATTTTGAAACTTTGGATTTGTTTGGGCCTATCGAGATGTTTGGCTGCTTGCCTGAGCACTATCGTCTGCAATTTGCCTCACTGAGTGGTGGTATCATTCGCAGT
Organism: Psychrobacter sp. 78a-MNA-CIBAN-0178; assembly: GCF_040309625.1. Lineage (NCBI taxonomy): Bacteria > Pseudomonadati > Pseudomonadota > Gammaproteobacteria > Moraxellales > Moraxellaceae > Psychrobacter > Psychrobacter sp. 78a-MNA-CIBAN-0178. Next base: position 4,300 of record NZ_JBEOOZ010000002.1, on the reverse strand, counting down.
AAGCATGGCGTTGCGATGCAAACGGTCGCTGTCACAGAATTGGCGTATCAGACTGATATTGTATTGATGGTTGGCGGGATGGGTACTCGCCAGCAAGTCTATCACAAGCCGTTTTTGCAGGCGCTTAGGGCATTGGTTGAGCACGCTGATTGGGCGCTTAGCGTTTGTACAGGCAGTGCATTATTGGCTAAAGCTGGTGTTCTGGATGGCAAGCGCGCAACGTCTAATAAGCTCTCATGGCAATGGGTAATATCGCAGTCTGATAAAGTTGATTGGGTAGAGCAAGCGCGCTGGGTCGTCGATGGCAAGTTTTATACTTCTTCAGGGGTTAGTGCTGGCATGGATATGGCGCTTGGCTTTATCACTGATAGACATGATATAGAGACGGCTCGTCAGATCGCTCACTATACTGAATATCGCTGGCAAGAAAATAGCGATATTGATGACTTTTACCGTGGCTAACCCATGCCTAGTTACTTCTTAGTATTATCCATCGCTAGAGTTTTCACTCAATTCACGGTAAAATGTCATAATTTTTTGATTCACTTTTGCCTTATTTTTCCGTTAACATTTAATCATGACTGAGTTTATAGATTACAGTCCTTGCCATTAAGCGATCCAACTATGCGCGAATACAACTTATTTACCTCAGAATCTGTGAGCGAAGGCCATCCTGATAAAATGGCTGACCAAATATCAGACGCTATCCTTGATGCCATCTTACGTGAAGATCTTCATGCCCGCGTTGCCTGCGAAACTTTGGTTAAAACCGGTGCCGTGATATTGGCAGGTGAAGTGACCACGACGGCAAATATCGATGTTGAGCGTATCGTACGTGATACCGTCAATGGTATCGGTTATCACCATTCAGACTTGGGTTTTGATGGCGAGACCTGTGCGGTCATCAACATGCTTGGTAAGCAATCTCCAGAAATTGCCCAAGGTGTCGATCGTAGCGATCCTGAAGAGCAAGGTGCAGGCGATCAAGGCTTGATGTTTGGCTATGCCAGCAACGAGACTGAAGTATTGATGCCAGCCCCTATTGAATATGCCCATCGCTTAATGGAGCGTCAGTCTGAGTTACGCCGCGCAGGTGAGCTACCATGGTTACGTCCCGATGCCAAGGCGCAAGTGACCTTAAAATATGATGGCACTCGTCCTATTGCTATCGATGCTGTCGTCCTATCGACCCAGCATGACCCTAGTATCTCGCAGGCAGATCTGCAAGAAGCGGTGATGGAATCTATCATTAAGCAAGTATTACCAGCGGATCTACTGCATGCTGGCACTCGCTACCATATCAATCCCACGGGCAAATTTGTCATTGGTGGGCCAGTTGGTGATGCTGGATTAACAGGTCGTAAAATCATCGTTGATACTTATGGCGGCATGGCACGTCATGGCGGCGGCGCTTTTAGTGGCAAAGACCCTTCAAAAGTAGATCGCAGCGCCGCTTATGCCGTGCGTTATGTGGCCAAAAACATCGTCGCTGCGGGACTGGCTGACCGCTGTGAAGTACAAGTGAGCTATGCCATTGGGGTCGCTGAACCGACGTCTATCTCGGTCAACACCTTTGGTACTAGCAACATCAGCCATGACGAGATCATTCGCCTGATTCGTACCCATTTTGATCTGCGCCCTTATGGCATTACCCGTATGCTGAACTTATTGCAGCCTATGTATCAGCAGACTGCGACGTTTGGCCATTTCGGTCGTCCCGGCTCTGAAACTGCCTTTACGTGGGAAAAAACAGACAAAGCTGAAATCTTAAAAGCAGACGCAGGGTTGTAAAATATTACCTGATGCCCCTTAGTCTCTTACATACAGACCGTCTCTATAAATTGAAAATTACCGATACTTATTAGGAATTGCTTATGTCTCAAGACAATATTCAAGACAGCAACACTCAAGACAACAATGTTGATGCTAATGTTGAAATCACCCCTGAAATGCAGGCATTTTATCAACGTGCGGATGCCATCATCGGTGTAGCAAACAGTCAATTGGGACCTGATGCTCATTCAGGTCAAGTCGGCGCGTCTTTATTGTACGCCGCCGCGCGTTATAGCGCCTCAGTGGCCTCTATCGGTTTTGTTAAAGGCGATGACTTTGCCAAAGAAAAAGACGATATCGTCGAGTTCTATGTCAAACAATATCGCCAGATGCTAAGTGATAACTTAACCGATTATGCGCAAAACTTTGATAAATACGTTCAACTCAATCAAGATGATAAAGTTGCTAAATAAGTCTTCTTAAATCTATGAGATATCGTTAAATATTAAACCCAAGTCTAATAGTAGGCTTGGGTTTTTTATTGACCTTATTAAAGTAGCTGAATAAAAAGTCCCAGCACAAGGCTGGGACTTTTACGTTTTATGGTACTTTTAGCAGATAGCTAGGCTATTAATCATTAGGCTCAATGATTTTTGGTGGACCTGTCAGTAAACCTTCGTCGCGGAACTCATTGGCTGAGTTATGCTCTGCCGATTCTTCGGTGATAAACCACTGCTGCTGACGATACAAAATCAATCTATCGCGGCTCAATCCCCGCAGTAGTGAATACATCATGATTAATATGACAACGGCAAAGGGAAAGCCTGAGACAATAGAGGCTGCCTGTAGCGCACCCAAACCGCCTGCCGCTAACAATACCGCCGCAATCACACCTTCTGTCCCTGCCCAGAATAAACGCTGAATCTTCGGTGGATTGGTATCGCCGCCTGAAGTCAGCATATCAATGACAAAACTGGCTGAATCTGACGAAGTAACGAACCAAAGAACAATCATCACGACAATCAACAAGTTAAGCGCTGAAGTAAATGGATAAGACTCCATTAGCTTAAAGATGGCACTACCCGTATCTGCTTGCACAGCTTCAACCAGACCAGGACTGGCCATATTAGGATCAATCGCTGCCATCAGCTCCATATGTACCGCTGAACCACCAAAAGCGGTGAACCATAAGAATAAAATGGTAATAGGGATTAATAACACGCCTAGTATGAACTCACGAATGGTACGACCACGCGAGATACGAGCGACGAATACACCGACGAATGGCGACCAGCTAATCCACCATGCCCAATAGAATACTGTCCATGATGACTGCCAGTTTTCTTGACCTTCATAAGACTCTGTCCACAGACCCAAAGGAATCACTTGATGTAAGTAATTACCAATGTTTTCAACGAAGCTGTTAAAAATAAACTGCGTGGGACCTAAGATAATGACAAAGCTTAACAGTACAATTGTGAAGAAAATATTGATGTCACTTAAGCGCTTGATACCTTTATCAAGACCCATCAAGAGCGACATGCCTGCCAACATAGTAATGAACGCAATCAAAATGATCTGTACGGTAATGTTATTCGGAATACCGAATAGCGTCTCAAGACCGGAGTTAATCTGCAGCACCCCAAGACCTAAGGTAGTCACCACGCCAAACATGGTACCGAATACCGCAAGTGTATCAACTGTATGCCCCATAGGACCATAGATTTTTTTACCGATTAACGGATACAGCGTCGAGCGAATCGCTAATGGCAAGCCAACACGGTAGTGAAAATACGCCAAAGCCAAGGCTACAATGCCATAGATTGCCCAGACGTGTAGGCCATAATGCAAGAATGAGATATTCATCGCTTGTTTGGCCGCTGCAATGGTTTCAGCTTCACCCAATGGCGGTGCCATAAAGTGATACAACGGCTCAGCGGTACCCCAATAGAGCAAGCCAATACCGATACCTGCCGAAAACAGCATCCCAATCCAAGAGACTAAATTATACTCTGGCTTCTCTGTTTGGTGCCCAAGCCTGATATCGCCGTATCGGCTAAATATCAAATAAATACTCATGAGCAGAGCTAAGTTGACCACCACAATAAAAAACCAACCAAAGCGCATAGAAACAAAGGCTTTTGCTTGGTTAAATACCAGCTCTGCTTGCTCGTTAAAAAAAGCACCAAAAATAATGAACGCGACGATCAAAATCGCCGAGGTTAAAAACACGGGTTTACTTACCCGTGGAAAAGGGCCCAGACGGCCAACTTTAACGTGATCCATTTAATAATCTCAATTTTTTAGGATGCCAACCTTAACAAGATACTTACGAACTATCAAATTAGGTTAACAACCATTTATTGTTATAAAGCAAAAAATCCTAAGATATCGGTTTATCTTAGGATTTTTTACGGCTTAGATTAACACATGAAGTGCAATACCAAATATGAGGTGAAAAAAAGACCTAGATGCGCTAGCATCAAAGTCTTTATCCACCGACCAAAGTGAGATTGCAACCATGAAC